>NZ_JCAMRX010000040.1:0-59905 GCF_059821285.1 Spirulina sp. LEGE 11439 | reverse complement strand
TCATTTTTACTGTACTATTTATCTCTTTTTAGCACAACAACTTCGGTAGACCCGAAATAAATAATCATGAACACTTATTAATCGATGTTGCTCTTGCTATTTTTCAACTTTGAGATGAGGTGATATTTGATATATAGCGTTTCTTGATTTGGCGAGGTACACCTGAAAATCTGAAACCTTTTGCTATAAGCTGATTTTACTGTACTCCATCTATTTGAGAAACGCTATAGAATTGAATTCAACTAAATACAATCATTTCTTTGATTTTGGCGAGATCCAGTTTATAAAAATTTATCTTTAATATCGTATCAGAAATTCAGTTTTGAGGATAGAAGAGCTTGAGAAAAGCGATCGCATCTCTCCAATCTCAAAAAAGCCAGAAACGCGATCGCATCTAAATATCATCTTCAGTTATCAGCATCTTTGAGAATCCCTTTTAAAGTTCCTATGGGTAAATCTTTATTTCCATGTACGGGGACAACAATAATTGTAGGATCGTCTTCTCTCGTATAAATGTGGTGACTTCCTTTGATTCTGGCCAAGATCCAGCCATATTTTTCTAAAATCTTGCATAATTTTTTGCCTGAAATTGATTTCATATAGAAATCTCCACCAATTGCCGATCGCCAGTCGGTAACGCTTTCTCATTCGCAACCTCCAACCATCCCTCGATCGCTTCTTTAACCATTTCCATTAAATGATCGTAGTTTTCTCCCCATGTATGGCAACCCGGTAAAGCGGGAACAGTTGCACACCAAAGATTATCCTCTTGCCAAACAATAACTTTTATTTTCATGCTCGATCGCGCTTTAGTTTATGAAAACTTATCTTTATATCCTATCAGAACTTTAGTTTTGAATGTAGAAGAGCTTGAGAAAAGCGATCGCACCCCTCAAATCTCAAAAAAGCCAGAAATGCGATCGCCTTTCTCTACTTCTACTCATAATTTTAATAATCGCAGGGGTAAAGGGGTGCAATCTCAGTTCGGTGTGCTTTTACTGTTTGAATCATTTACATTTTCCCAGAAACGATCGCAGCTTTCTTTTCTTTATTTTCAGATTGGCGATCGCTTAAATTTGTAGCAATTGTACTCCAAATCCATCCACCGATAAAAGGCAGCCATAAAAATAGCCGTTGAGGTTCATTCATCCACCAATCATAAATTTCTAAAGCCGCACGATATTGCAAAATAAAATAAATAAATACACTCATGCTAATCAGTTTTGTGCCTAAATTACGGCTGGCGACGGCAAAAGGAACAAGCCAGCTAAAATACCAAGCATGAATAATGGGCGAAAAGATAAATAATGTAAAAAAGTAGGTTTCTGTAAAAACGCGAAAGTTTTTGATTTTCCATAACATCACCAATCCGATCGCAAGAAGAGGAAGGGCTAAACTCGAGTTATCTGCAAGGGGAAATCCCCATTTTTGTAAAAAATAGGGCAAAAATTCCGCACTGCGACCGTGAATGACAAAATCGGCATTGCCAGCACTGTAGGGTAATAAGGGACAGCGATCGCCAAAACAAAAGGGAATCCCCGCAACAATTAAAGGGAGAAAACCACATCCGAGAACTGCGATCGCTTTTTTGATTCCTTCTCGTTGTAATGCCTGCCAAACAACAAAACTCAAAATCGGGAGAGAAGTCCATTTAATCGCAATACTCAATCCCAATAACAGTGCTGTCCCTAGATAATTTTTCTGACTTGAATTTGCGTCAAATAATAACCAAGCGGCGACCAGAGGTAAAATAAACCAACTATCATAATGACCGCCGCCAGCAAAAGAATATAATATTAAGGGATTCCAAGCATAAAGGAGAGTTTTAAGATAACCAAATTTGCGACTCAGTAACCAACAGATGAGTAAGTCTGAAACAATAAATCCTAATTTAAAAATAATAACACTGGGAGAAATTGCCGCCAGAATCCGAAAACCATATTGAGTAATCGGGGGATAAATTGCCGAAAAATGTTTTAAATTAATGAGTTCCCACCAATCCGTTCGATAGGGAATCAATTCGGCTGCTTCTGGTGCGAGATCGTAAGGACTAAAACCGATATTTTGCAGATATCCTTCCCATAAATACCGCCAAATATCATCCCCCGGATACATAAATAGTAAGAGGAGGCGCAAGGCGATCGCAACTCCCCAAAACCATGTTAATTTCAGCGATCGCAATCCCCAAGAGAGAACAAAACCCGCACTCATTACCCCAATTCCTGCCCAAAATTTTGGCACGGCTTCCACTTGGAGAAAATCGCCATAGGGGAGAATCAAAACAGTACCGATCGCTAATAATAATACGCTTGCCCAAAGGAGAAAAACTTGAGGGGGATTCATTCGTTCTAAAAATAATTTTCCCAAGGTACTGAGAATAATCGTCCCGGCTTTAAAACTGCCCGAAATCGTCCCGGAAATCTTCGATCGCCCGCCTTGTCGGGGATAATAATTCACAGGGAGTTCGCAAATCTGCAATTGATGTTCGATCGCTTTCACCTGCATTTCTACCGTCCAACCAAAGCCCCGATCCTGCATTTGTATCGCTTCTAAAGCCGATTTGCGAATGAGGCGCAAGGGTCCCAAATCTCGATAACCATAGCCCCAACCGAGTTGAATGAGAAACGTCGCCAATTGATTGCCAAAATGCTGTACGGGGGTGAGATTTTCGCGTCCTTGTTTTGTTGCCCCCCGATCGCCGAGAATGAAATCGTAGCGATCGCAACAAGCAAAAAATCGCGGTAATTCTTCGATCGCATCACTCCCATCCCCATCGCAGAACAAAATCCATTTAATTTCTCGGGGAATATCCTGTAATCCCCGCCAGCAGGCGCGTCCGTACCCCGGTATCGGCTCGCTAACCACCTCAGCCTCCGCAGATCGGGCAATCTCTGCACTGCGATCGCGGCTGCCATTATCCACCACGCGAATGTGACTCAACCCGATCGCTTGTAATTTGCCAATCACCTTCGCGATGGTGGCTTCTTCGTTACAAACGGGGATAATGACTAAAATTTCGTTGAACCTTGTAACGCGGGCATCTGTTGGGGTTTCTCCCTCGATAAAAGTAATGGGGGATAGATTAAAGGTGCTGGCAGTCATTGTTAAGACCGTAAGAGAGGAAGGCGATCGCTTCACAATTTAAGGCCATTCCCTGAATTCTCTCTGAGAGCCAGTTTAATTGAATTTGAGATTATGTATTATTTTACACGCAAAAAGTCAAGCAATTGCAATAAAACGTTAGAATGAATTCGCATCCAACTCGGTCTCTCAATTGAGGAGTGAATGATTGATGACAGCAAACACCAACCCAGACAATCGCCAAACTTGCCCGGTTTGTCACGTTGCGATTACCCCAGACGATAAAGTCTATTTTTCCTCTGGCAAGCCCGGAACCCGCGCCCGCCTTTACGCCCGAGTCTGTCAGTATGCCCAGCAAGCCGGCTGTATCAACCAAGATCGAGAAGCGATCGGCACTTTGACTAAAGCGGATGGGTTTAGTACCGGGGAAGAACTCAAAAAACTTTTAAAACTCAATTAACCTGAGTTCGGGTTAAGCCAAAACCCTAAATCCTTGCAAAACTAAACCTTAGAGCGTGTCAACCCCCGTAAAAATTCACTGAACTTGCTGGGTAAGCGGAGCATGCGCGGGGGGCATGGGGGCGGCGCTTGCGACCCCATTGGGGGGTCTGGGGGGCTAGTCCCCCAGAAGAACTTCTCCCAGTCAAGTTAACAATCAAAACAACTTAATCTCTGGCTAATCCAAGAATATTTCTTAACCCGAACTGATGTTCAATTAAGACGATAAAAACAAAATCGATCGCGGGTAAAATGCTTGCGATCGCTTTCCTGTTCGGGAAAAGGCTGATTGTTGCGCTTTATTGACGATCTCATCCCCCTCGATTGTCGATAAGATAGGAGAAATCTCGCACCGATCGCCCACCATGAAAAAATCAGCGCATCCGTCAGCTTTTGCGATCGCCATTTCCCTCGCGATCGCAACCTTTTCTGTTGCAACTCCCGCAAAAGCCGAAAATTTACAAGCTATTCGTCAACTTCTTTCTCGTAAAGAATGCGTTCAATGCGATTTGAGGAATTCCAGTTTAATTTTGTCGGATTTACAAGGAGTCGATCTACGCGGGGCAGATTTACGTTTTGCTAATCTCAGCCAAGCTAACTTAAGTAGAGCTAACTTAAGTGGAGCTAACTTAAGTGGAGCTTCTCTTAATGGTGCTAATTTGTCCGGTGCGATTTTAGTGGGAACGATTTTTGCCGGAGCCGATTTGCGAAATGCTTATTTAACGGGAGCAAATTTCTCGGGGACGCGCTTTGATGGAGCTTATATCCAAGGTACGGTTGGTTTGCCTTACTCGAGAGAGAGCGTAGAATCTCTTTATGCGCGAGGAATAGCAGAAGCCAATCGTAACAATTATGTTGGTGCGATCGAATATTATAATCAAGCCTTGCAAGTAAATCCTCAATTTGCCGTCGCTTATTTGGGGCGGGGGTTTATGTTATATCGTTTAACGGATGAAATGGGAGCAATGCGAGATGTACAAATTGCGGCTCAATTATTTGAGCAACAGGGCAATGAGCAAGGGGTACAAGCTGTAGAAGAGTTTGTGAAGTATGTTAAACATCAAAACAATCCTACCAGTGGAAGTGGACTAGGAATTGATTTACTCAACATTCTTGGCGGAATTGGTTCCTCTATTTTACCGATACTATTTTAACCTGAGTTCGAGTTAAGCTAAAACCCTAAATCTTCGAGAAACTAGGCTTTAGAACGTATCAACACCCGTAAAAATTCACTGAACTTGCTGGGCAAGCGGAGCATGCGCGGGGGGCATGGGGGCGGCGCTTGCGACCCCATTGGGGGGTCTGGGGGGCTAGTCCCCCAGAAGAACTTCTCCCAAATAAAGTTAGCAATCGAAATAGATTATCTCTAACTAATCAAAGGAGTATTCTTTAAACCGAACTGACGTTATTTTAAATTTGTTACGGGTTGATGTTCTTCCACTCACAAAACTTTTGCGGCATAATTGGGAGGAACTTGGAGTAACTTTGCCTGAAATTATGGGACCAGAAGATTTAGAAACTCGGTTGGCTGCGGGACGCGATCGCTGCGATCGGGGGGACTATGCAGGTGCATTGGAGATATTTCAAGCCGCTTGCAAGGAAGCACCGGATAATGCTGAGGTGTTGTATTTGTGCGGTGTGACTTATTTTCATTTGGAGAAATATGAGGACTGTATTCAATATTGCAACCTAGCTCTAGAGATTAAGCCAGAATATCCTTTAGCTTTAGGATTGCAAGGTTTTGTTTATAAACAACTTGACCAAGATGAGCAAGCCAAAGCAAATTTTGAGCAGGCTATATTGATTGAACCACAAAATGATGAAGATTGGCGAGGTAGAGGCATGACCTTAGCTCAACTAGAGAGATATGAAGAGGCAATTTCTAGTTATGATCGAGCCATAAAAATCAAATCGAACTCTTACGTAACTTGGCATAATCGAGGAATTTCATTATTTTATTTAGAAAAATATGAAGAAGCAATTGATAGTTATGATGAAGCTATAGAAATTAAACCTAATTATTACTTTTCTTGGCATGAACGAGGAATTTCATTATCTAAGTTAGAAAAATATAAAGAAGCAATTGATAGTTACAAGAGAGTCCTAAAAATTAAACCTGATTATCACTTGGTTTGGTATAATCAAGGAATCGTGTTGTCTAAGTTAGAAAAATATGAAGAAGCAATTGATAGTTATGATGAAGCTATAAAACTCAAATCTGATTATTACGCTCCTTGGTTAAATCGAGGTAGATGCTTTTACTTTCTCAAACAATATGAAAAGGCTATCTCAAGTTTAGACAAAGCTCTAGAAATTGAACTTAGCGAAGAACTAATTTGGCAAAATTGGTATCACATTGTTCAACGTCATCGAAACCCTTTCCCTTATTTGCTCAAAGCCAAGAATTTATGCAATAAAACTCTTGATTCTTTTTCTTTTACTGAGTCTCCAGAGAAATATATTATAGTCTTACAACAACTCATAAAACTTTGTCATTACCTCGACGATAAACAAACATTTCAACAGCGTATCGAACAAATATCTCAACTACTCGAAAGAATTCTACAGGATACGGAAGTTCGAGAAAAATTCAATTCTGTTAATTCTGCACGAGCGTTTGCCCTATTCTATCAACTCCAACTCGATCGCAAAGCCAACTCTACCAACCCCAAAGATATCATCGAAGCCCTCAACATCGCCGAACAACGAAAAAATACTTGTCTCCACTGGCTGCAAAAAGGTTGGATTGATAGCCTTCCCCAAACCACCTACTCAGATATTAAACAACTCCTCCAACCGAAAACAGCCCTGATTTACTGGCATATCAGTCCCGTTGCAATTACAACCTTTATCCTCAAATATAACCAAAATCCCATCACTCTTCCCTATCCCGAATCAAAGAACATCAAACAAGATCGAGGCTTTGCTTTTTGGCGTTCTCCCACCAAACCCTATCCCCCTGCTTTAGAACAACTCCAACGCTTTGAAGAATGGTTAAAAAAATGGCAAAATGCTTATGAAACTTACGATCCACAAAAACAAAAGACCCCCGATGAAAGAAAATTAACACCTTGGTTTCGAGATATGGAATCGAGATTAAGACAACTCTACAATATTCTCAATATTACAGAACTAGCGCCTCATCTTCAAGGAATAGAGCGCGTCATCCTTATTCCTCATCGTCAACTCCATTTACTTCCCCTCCATAAACTCTTTAATAATTATATTGTCACCCATCTTCCCAGTGCGAGAATTGGTCATTACCTGCAAAACAATCTCAGTAATAATCGCAATAATCAAGACAACAAAAAACCAATACCTTTACCGTTTCTCCTGAACATCGAACAAGCCAACGAACTCCCTTTCGCCTTCCTCGAAGCAGAAACCCTCAATCTCTTCTTTCCTCATCACAAAACCTATCGAGGAGAACAAGTCACCCACCCACAAATCATCGATGCAGTTGCCAATAATCAAGGCATATTCCACTTTACCGGCCACGCCTACCATAATATCAATAATCCCCTACAATCTGCCCTCATTCTCGCCAACGACCAAGAATTTACCCTAGAAGATATCTTCCACAACGAAACCTTAAAATTGAGCAATTATTTCCTCATTTGTCTCTCCGCTTGCGAAACCGGAATCACCAGCCAACAAAACCTCATTGATGAATATGTCGGATTAGTCAGTGGCTTTTTAAAAATGGGTGCAAACTATATTCTCAGTACCCTCTGGACAGTAGAAGAACGCGCGACAGGACTCCTTTTAAGCAAATTTTACGACTACTACCAACAAACCCAAGATCCTCCCCAAGCCTTGAAAAACGCCCAAAACTGGCTCAAACAAGCCACTCATCAGGATATCGCCGATTGGTATCGCGACCTCGCCAACAGGTTTTTAAAAACCGATCGCCCCGAGAAATTGCAACGTTTCTTAGCAAGAGAAGCCCGACGAGAAACAGACTTAGCTAAAATAGAATTCACTCCTCCCTATCAAAATCCTTATTATTGGGCTGCTTTTATCCTCACTGGAATTCATTAACAAATTCAACCATGAACGCAACTTCGATCGCCAACCTCGATCCCCTCGATCGCCAAATTCTCCAAGCCTTTATCTCTGCATTGAGCCAATTCAATGACCCTTTACCCGCTTCTCTCGTTACCAAAATCAATCAAGTCGGTCGCGATTTACAGCACAACTCGATTGACTCCATTTCCACCTTAGAAGAAATCGCCCACGAATACAATCCTCTCAAGGAACTTTACGAACAAACCTGCATCAACTTGCAGAGAGACTACGAACCTCAAGAACTTCCTCGACGCAAACGATCCGAGAATTTAAACACTCATCTTAACCAGCAATTGACCAACTTGATCATCCCTTCCTTAACCAGTAAAGATCCTGTTGAGGAAGCCAAGAAAAGGAAAAAAGAAGAATAGAGCGATGTAATTCCTTTAATTATCCTACCTTTACCAATGAAATGACATATAAAATCAGTAACTTGACTCTCGATCTCTTTTTCTTTAATATTCGTCAAGGATTAGGAGACAACCCAGAAACACAACAAAAACGAAAACAAGAATTTTTAAAAAACTTTCCTTTTCCTCGTCTCCAAGAACAATTAGAAATTGCCTTAAATCGCGAAGAAGAAGCCCCGAATCCAAAATATACCGAACTACTTAATCTAGCAAGATATCAAGATTCAATTTACTCAATCGAGAATGGTTTTATTCGATCGCCAGATTTGCAGAACATTGAAGGTTATTACTTTCCCGTACTCATGGGCGATATTTATGGAGTTTTACTCGAACTAGAACTCAATGAGAAAAATATTGCGATCGATTATTTTAAACGACTCAAAGCAGAAGTTTCTAAGCCGGGTCATTCAATTTCCTCCCCATCCCCCAAAACAATTGAAGGAAATGTAGGAAAAACATGGTTGTTGTCTTGTCAAACAGAATATCCTGAAAAATCTGATGCGATCGCTAAAGCTATCTATAGAGAATTTATCTCAGATACATTAACAAATGATGATGATATTGAGTATTATTGGCGAGAAAATTGTACGCGACAAAAAGAAAATTTAAAATTCTTAGGTGCAAATCTATATGAGATTTGGATCCCTCCCCAGCGCTGGGATAGCATGAAAAATAATCATCATATTGCGATCGCAATCTATCCGAGTACAGTTGACAAAATTGCCGGATTCACTGATATATTGGGAGAACTTTATGACTATTGGATGTTAGCATTTGCCCATCGCAATAAAATCTTATACGCTTATATTCAAACGCGACGCATAAAACGAGAACTAACCGTTAAATTTGGAGAAATTCGAGAAGCGATCCAACTTGTCAAAAGTAAACCAACGTTAAAACAACTGCAAAATCATTTAGAAAGCAAAATTGAACCTTTTTCAGAATATGTTTATCAAATCAAAGAACTAAAAGGACAACTCAATACTATTAGAATTAATATGCGAAACTATTCGGAAAATATTAAATGGTTAGAAAAAGAAGGACAAAAGATAAAGACTCTCAAAGCCGAGATCGGTGACACAAACCTCACTCCTTTATTAAAATCATTTACCAACAATGGCACATCAATTTATGAAGATCAAATCGAACATGATTATGATAGTTTGAGTGCAGGTATCGAAATGATCGATACACTTCTCAACACCATTCGAGGAATTGTTGAAACCAGACAATCTCAACGCGATCGCAACTTTCAAGAATTAGTCGGAATCATCGGAATTGGCTTAGGATCTGCATCTATCACCGCCTCAGCCGTTTCCTCGTTTGTACCGCAACAGATTGAAGAATGGCAAACTGTAGCAACAGTCATTGACTATTTGCCTATTCCTAAATCCTTAATTAATCGTCCTGTCATTGCGCTGTCCTTGAGTGTGCTAAGCGGCATTTTCTTTGCTTTAATCACCTCAATTGTCGTGTATTCATTGAGAAAAAAGAGATAAAATCCCCCCATCATAAAAAGCGATCGCCAAAGTGCGATCGCTTCTCAGATAAAATAAAGGAAATGAACCTAGCTTTCAATATTGATATAAGGTAAAAGTGCCATATATCTAGCACGCTTAATCGCTAAAGTTAAATCCCGTTGTTGTTTCGCCGTTAAATTGGTAATGCGACGGGGAAGTACTTTTCCGCGTTCGGTGATGAACTTGCGAAGTAATTCAATATCCTTATAATCGATGGGATCGCCCGGTTTAATAGGGGAAAGGCGCTTGCGGTAATAAGCCATGTTTTCTCGGTTATCCTAATGGTTGACGAATGGTTGACGAATAATTAATTAACGGTTAACTAATTTTTACAGGCACGAATCAATTATTTGATTTCTTTGTGGACGGTATGCTTATTGCAATGAGTGCAGAACTTCTTCAATTCCATCCGTCCGGTGGTATTGCGACGGTTTTTCATAGTCGTATAGCGAGAAACCCCTTTCGATCGCTTATCGGGGTTCGTGCGACATTCCGTACACTCTAAAGTAATGATGATCCTAGCGCCCTTTTTGCTTGCCATAATTTAAGAAATTCCATTCGTGTCTAATATTTTTAACGCAACTTCTCATTTTCGCATACGATAGCGCAGATCTGCAAGCAATCTTCGCAAACGAATATCGAGAGAATATCCCCGCTTGGTTTGTACCATCACCGTCCCCGTGAGGCGATCGTGAAAGGCTTGATTCCAGTCATCATCAGCATAGGCGATCGCACAATCGACAATCAAAGGCGAAACCAACAGCAAAGTCGTAAACGGGTTGAGAAAGAACAAATTGAAACCAATAGAAGCAAACATCGCCAGTCCCCCCACAATGCCCTCGCGCTTAGCCAGTTCAAAGATATCCGGCACCTTGCGAAAGCGGAGATTCAACACCTTGATATCCATGCACCAAGATCCCAAACTCTGACCTTCATTTTTATCCACCACCACCACCCGCAAAAGCAGCCAAACCAAGAAAAAGACGATCGCTTGGACGGCACCCTTTCCCGCAAAAGAACTCAGTAGCCATGTCACCGTTAAATCGATCGTAAAGGCATAAAAACGTCGTTCAAAAGGAACGCGAGGAAATTTTTTCGGAGCAAGGCGATCGGGCTGCATAGTGTTTGAGAGACCGGGAGAGTGAGATCGTGCCAGTTTGTCCCAGATATTATTAGCTTATCAATCACCGCGTTAACATGGGGAAAAATGCGATCGCAACAACCCATAAAACTCGAACCCCTGTTGCCTGTTGCCTGTAAGATAAGAAAAGCAATTTATGGGAGAAATAAGGAGCGGGTGGACAAAGGAACGCTGATCGAATTCAGGTTGCACGGAGAACGTCGGCTAGCCGTCGCAGAGCGTCCTGAAGGGAAAAAAAATTGGATATTTGTGGACGAAAAGGGTCAGTCTCACTCCCTCAAACCCCAACGGATCGAGTACGAAATTGCCAAAGGCTATGAAGCAACAGAGATCCCTGCTTTTCTCGAGTCCATCGCACCTTATCTCGATCCGGCTAACTTAGAAGTCGCGTGGGAGTTATTGATAGAAGAAAGAGAAGGCGTGACTCCGGCAGATTTGGCGCAACTGCTTTACTCAGAAGATACCCCAACAGTTTGCTATGCAGCCTATGTGCTGTTAGCAGACGATAAAATGTATTTTAAACGCAAAGCCGATCTCTACGAACCTCGCCCCAGCAGTCAAGTTGAAGAGATTAAACACCAAATTGCCGTTCAAGAACAAAAACAGCGCGATCGCGAAGAATTTTTAGAACGACTCAAACAGGCACTCACCGGGGAATCCCTAAAATGGCCCGATCGCGATCGCCTTCGTTTGGAATCTCTCGAAAAATTTGTCCTTCAACCCGAGCAAACCCATCGATCGGCAAAAGAAATCCTCGAAATGCTCGATCGCTCCCCAACTTCCGAAGCAGCTTTTAAACTATTAGTAGAGTTGGGTCGATGGTCGGTTCACGAAAACTTATTCCTTCGGCGGAGTGCTTATCCCGTGCAATTTTCTCAACCCGTCCTCGCAGTGGCCCGAGGGCGTTTAACCTCCCCCCCCGAGGATATCGATCGCGATCGCCTCGATCTCACGCATCTGAAGGTTTACACCATTGATGATGAAGCAACCGAAGAAATTGACGACGGGTTAAGTGTGGAAGCGATCGACGGGGAAAATCAGTATAAGTTATGGATTCATATCGCCGATCCCACTCGCTTAGTCTCATTGGGAGACGAATTGGATCTCGAAGCACGCCGACGCAGTACCAGTTTGTATTTACCCACCGGGACGATCCCCATGTTTCCCAAAGAACTCGCGGCCGGTCCGATGAGTTTGGTACAGGGTCAACAATGCGCGGCGCTGAGTTTTGCCGTCATTTTAGACGAAACAGGAGCCCCGCAAACCTATAGCATTCATGCCAGTTGGATTAAACCGACCTATCGTCTCACCTATGATGATGTCGATGAGATGCTGGAGTTGGGAGTCAAGGCGGAACCAGAAATCGCCCGTTTGGCCGAAGCTGCTTTGCTGAGACAACAATGGCGCAAGTCTCGCGGGGCGATCGATATTCGGATGCCGGAATCTTCTATTAAAGTTAAAGGAGAGGACGAGATCGCGATCGAGCTTTTAGACGATGCTCTCTCTCGTCAACTGGTGGCAGAAATGATGATTTTAGCAGGGGAAGTGGCGGGACGCTATGCCAAAGATCGCAATCTTCCCTTACCCTTTCGAGGACAGCCTCAGCCAGAATTACCCCCAGAAGAAGAGCTTTTGCAATTACCAGCCGGCCCGGTGCGTTTCAGTGCCATGCGACGGTGTATGCCTCGCAGCGAAATGGGAATTACTCCCTCTCGCCATGCTGGGTTGGGACTCGATACCTATACCCAAGTGACTTCTCCCATTCGCCGCTATACGGATTTATTGGCTCATTTTCAGCTTAAAGCACATTTACGCGGGGAGGCTTTGCCCCTCACCGGGGAAGAGTTACAGAGTATTATGTTTAGCGTCACGGCTTCCGCCTACGAAGCCACCCAAGTAGAACGTCAAACCAATCGCTATTGGGGGTTAGAATATTTGCGTCGCAATACGGAAGAAGTTTGGCAAGTATTAGTCTTGCGTTGGTTGCGTGAAGACGACCGATTATGCTTGATTCTCTTGGAAGATTTGGGCTTGGAATTACCCCATCGCGTTTCTCGAGCCGTGGCCTTGGGCGATCGCTTTGAAGTTCAAGTCAGCAGCGCCGATCCTCGTTTAGATACGATTCGCTTCCGAGAGTTAGTCGTTTCCGAACCCTAAATTGATAATTAAGATCGGGGGAATACGCACCGCCATTCGCCTTGTCCAACCGACCTGTTGATAATTCTTTATTGTGATGAGCGATCGCATTCTTCCCGATAAATTCTCTCCTTCTCGCTTTCAACCCCAGCAAATTGTTTATTTAGCCCATCAAAATAGTTGTCTGTATGCAGAAGTCGTTCAAGAAATTCCCGATCGGCAAATATGTTGGGTGCGTCCCTTATTATTAGCAGTAGATGCACATTCCCTTTCTCCACAAGTTTACGATTTGCGTTTGGCTTCCGACCTTGTTTGGCCGATCCAAGCCTTTGCACCCGCTCTCGATACGGACGTTATTCCTTTTCTTTCTACATTAGAACCACAAGAATTAGAGACCTCTGAAACTGTTGAAACTGCGCGATCGCGTCTCAATCAATTTATTAAACAAGTTTGGCACGAAGAACAGAAAACACAGAATGAAAAATAACAATTTCAAATAATATATTGTTCACTGCTCATTGCTCATTGCTCACTGTTCACTGCTCACCATTCACTAACTCAAGGGCTGGCGACCAGTTGGACTCGCCCTGCATCCATTTCATACATGAGTAATTCTAATGCTTCGTAATCGACATCAGAAATATGACCCAAGCGGGTGAGTTCGGCATTAATTTGGTTTTCAATATCAGGGGTTAAACGTCTAACATAAAGGGCTTTTTCAACTAGACGACGAATCACTCTAGGAGTTTCCACTGCTTTTATTACCAATTGAAAGTATTATTATATTCTTCTGGATCTGCCATTGAGAAAGTGATCTGTTCTCAGTTAAAATCGTGATCTGAATCACTATATTTTGCATTCTTTACTTTTCTAATTAGAAAATAAGTTACCTTTATATATCAATCCTTTTCAATTGGACTGTTAAAACGAAAAACGCGATCGCCAACGCAAGAATCGATCGCATGAGGTTTTTCTGTTAGGTTTTCTTAACAAAAACTTAAGATTGTTGGCAAGCGGTTAAATCTGTTGAATTGATTGCCCAATCTCTTGCGATGGGAGTGCGATCGCATCTCTCTCAACCGCCTCGTATTTTTGTATTATCAAGAGACGAATGACTGGTGAGCGAGATAACGAATGAAGGAACAGCAAAAACAAGTTTTACACGATCTGTGTAACGGTTTGCGACCCGGACAGCGCAACCTCGCCGAATGGGAAGGGGGAGAATTGGCAATTTCTGCGGTACCGGGGGCGGGAAAATCTCATAGCATGGCGGTAGGGGCTGCGATCGCGATCGTGCGCCATCAACTCCATCCCCGCAAACAACTAATCGCCGTCACCTTTACTCGTTCTGCGGCGGCCAGTATCAAAAACAAAATTCGGGAAAATCTGCAAAAACTGCAATTACCCCAAGGGAGTTTTGTGGTGCAGACTTTGCACGGGTTAGCATTACATATCGCCTCGCGTCACCCAGAAGCCTCGGGGTTGAAGTTAGAGACCTCTACGGTAATTACACCGAACCAAAGCCATCGGCTGTTAAAAGGTGCCGTAGAACAGTGGATCGGCAAGAATTTTCCCCGCTATCAAAAACTCCTCGAAGGTATGAGTTTTGATGGGGAAGAAACAGAAAGATTGCGCCGTCAGTCGGTATTGCGAACGGAGGTTTTGCCCAATTTAGCCAGTACGGTTATTCACGAGGCGAAAAGTTCGGGTTTTCTGCCCGAGGATTTGTGGCGAGTGAGTGAAGAATTAGACGACCCTTACGCAACTTTAGCCGTTGCTGCGGGGATTTACGACGAATACGAGAAGATTATGCGATCGCGAGATTTCATCGACTACGATGACATGATTCTGGCTGCTTTACGCGTCTTAGAACGCCCAGCAATTCGCCAATTATGGCAGAAACAAGTCTTTGCGGTGTTTGAAGACGAAGCGCAGGATTCGACCCCCTTACAGACGAAATTACTACAAATTCTCGCGACTTCTCCGACCTCGTCACAAATCAATCTCGTCCGCGTTGGCGATCCCAACCAAGCGATTAACTCGACGTTTACCCCAGCCGATCCCCTTTATTTCAATCATTTTTGCGATTTGTGCCAAAAAGAAGGAAATTTAGCCACAATGGATCGATCCGGACGCAGCAGCCCCATTATTTTACAAGCGGCGAACTTTGTTTTGCATTGGACAAATCGATTGTGGTTGGAAAACAGGAAAGAAGAGAAAAAACAAGATAATTTGCTGCTTCCTTTTAGAAAACAAGATATTCGCCCCGTCGATCTGGGGGATCCTCAACTGGATGCAAACCCGATCGCCACGGGAAAAGGGGTGGAAATTTATACGCCCGATGATATTTATCAAACTGTAGAAGAAATTGGCAAAAGAGCGATCGCTTTATTTGCTAAAAACCCCAAACATAACGCCGCCATTTTAGTCAGAGAAAATCGTCAGGCCCGTTTCCTTGCCGAAAAACTGATGCCTTTACAAAAAGATCGGGATTTTCAAATCTATGAAGTGGGAGAAATGGAAAGACATTCCCGTATCCCTGAAGAAATGCTGAAATTACTGGCATTTTTAGATCGTCCCCATTCTCCAGACAATCTCAAAGGGGCGTTAGAAATCCTCGAACAGCGCCAACTCATCGCTACGCAAGATCTCAATGCGTTAGCGACTTCTCCAGAACAATTCCTCTATCCCACGCCTCTCGATCCGCCTCAAAAACAGCAGGTTAAAAACGCAAGGCGTTACTGTAGCAATCTTCTTCGCGCCCGTTTAGAATTACCAGCCTATCATCTCATTTCTTTTTTAGGCATGACGATGAAATATACGGGATCGGAATTGGCAACGGTGCAGAAGTTAGCTGAGAGGGTTTTTAAACAAACTATTGGTAATAAATCCCTGAAAGCGATTATTGAAACTTTGCAAGAAATTGTTGCTTCCGAACGCTTTGAAGGAGTGCAAGAAGAATCCGACGATTTGTATGTGCGATCGGGTCAATTAACGATTATTACGATGCACAAAGCTAAGGGATTAGATTGGGATTATGTTTTTATTCCTTTCCTACACGAGGATATCATTCCGGGGTCTCCTTGGGTACCGACAGCCAGTAAGTTTTTAGGGGATTTTACCTTAGATGAAGTTGCCCGGGCGCAAATCCGCACGGCGGTTCATAATACCCATTTAGAGTCATTAGGAGAACGAGATAAAATTACATCTTTTTCGCCACCTTTGTCAGCGTGGGAAGAAGCAAATCAGTTAAAAAAAGCGGAAGAATATCGCTTACTTTATGTGGCCATGACGCGGGCAAAACGCCTACTCTGGATGTCTGCGGCAAAAAAAGGTCCTTTTCGCTGGAGTGTTTTTAACGGACAATCGGCGGATAATTTGCAGAATAAGCGGCCTTGTCCTGCGATCGGGGTACTCAAAAACAAGTTACCGCTTTTATTGCAGGAAGTACAAAAATGTTAAAATAAAAACTCTCAACATTGAGCAGAAAGTTGTACTGTTTTAATTTCATCAAAATCGACCCTTACGACTGCCGTTTCTAAAGATATACCCAAGACTGTTGCAACTTCCAAAATTTCTAAAAAACTGGCAGATTGATAATTATTTTTTTCATAATCATAAATATACTCTGGTTCAAGTTGTAATTGTTCTGCCAATTCTTCTTGACTCAAACTTGCCGCTATTCGTGCTTTGATCAAGATATCGGGAAGTTTGGCTAAACTTTCAATTGAGATTTTAATGGGTTGGGTATGATGACAATTTTTCAAGCTCTCATATTCACCGATTTCTAGCTGTAATTGCTCAATCTGGCATTGTAGTGCATCTCGATTGAGTTGCCATTTTTGCAGATCGCGATCACTTTTCTCTTTTTCCCGATCCATGATCTCAATAGACTGTTTAAATTTGTTCACCCATTCTTGAGTAGCCTGATATTCTAATTGATTTTTAATCATAGTTTCCACTATTTCGTTTATTTCGGAATCTTCCAAAGATTAATTGTTCCATCATATCCCGCACTCGCTAGAATTCGACCCTGTAAACCAAAAGCAACCGATTCAACATAAGAGGAATGTCCTTTTAACGTTGCGATCGCTTCTTCTATATCTAACGACCATATTTTGACAGTGCGATCGTCGCTTCCACTAGCTAAAAATTGATTGTCTGGACTAAAAGCAACTGAAGTGACGCGATCGCTGTGACCTCGTAATGTTTTCAGTTTTTCTCCTGTTCTCCAGTCCCAAAGTTGAATCGTTCGATCTTCACTTGCACTTGCTAATAGATTACCATCTGGACTCAATGCCAGCGATCGAATACATTCTCGATGTGCTTCCAAAGTTTTGATTAATTTTCCTAGTCTCCAGTCCCAAAATTTGATTTTATTGTCGCATCCAGCACTAATTAAAAATTCACCATTCGGAGTAAATATCAGCGCTTTAATATAGTTCGATTGCTGTGGTAAGTTTGTAATGACTCCATTTCTCCAATTCCATAATTGAATGGTTTTGTCATGTCCTCCACTTGCTAAAACTCGATCGTCTGGACTAAAAGCTAATGTCATAACCCAATCAGAATGAGATTGAGAATCTACTGAAATTTCCTGTTTTGTTTCTACATCCCAAACTCTTATCGTCCCTTTTTTATTTCCACTAGCGATAAGTCGATCATCCTTACTCAAAGTAATTGATGTGATTGCATCGTTTTCAAATAAATGTTTGTAACCTAGATTTTTTACGTTATATAGATTTTCTAAATCCCAAATTATGATTGTCTCTTTTGAATTTCCTGTTACTAAGAATCGACCTGAAGAATTCGTTACTAAGGAGTAAATGTTGTTCAATTTTGTAAGAGTTTTTCCGAGCTTAAATATTTCGAATTGTATTACTTCATCTTTTTTTTCTTCGTATTGAGGATTTAAAGAGAGCGCTATGTTAAATTCTTGGATTCCGCTATCATATTCTTTAAGCTGATACAAAGATTTTGCGAGTTCAAAATGAATCCTGCTATCTTTCGGAGACAATACTAATGCCTTATTAAAATCGGCGATCGCATTTTCATAATATCCCAACGCATAATAAGATTTTCCTCGTCCTAGATAGGATTCAATAGATTTAATATTGAATTCGATAGCGCGATCGTAATCTACAATGGCATCAAAATAATCTGCACGCAAATACTTCACTTCACCTCTTTTTAAATAAATTTCCCTCAGATTATTATTGAGTTCTATTGCTTTAGTATAATCCTCTAGAGCTAAAGTATATTCATTCATCTCATCATTTTCTTTCCCTAAATTAAGATGAGATAATCCACGAGATACATATGCCTCTGCATAATTTTCATCTTGTTCAATCGTCGTCGAAAAATTCACGATCGCATCTTTAAATTTTCCTTGTTGTTCATAAATTAATCCTCTCTGATAATAGACCTCTGTAAAATTAGGATTTTGCTTGATTTCTTTCTCATAATCTTTCAATGCTTTTTTCTCATCATCCAGAAATCCATAAGCTAAACCGCGATTGTAATAAATTTCAGGATAATCGCGATCGCTTTTAATAACGCGATCGAAATCTTGAATTGCTTCTTGATATTTTCCTAAGTTGAGATAAGCTAATCCTCTTTTATAAGAGGCTTCTGTTAGATAATATTTTGCTTTCTCATTATCAATGATTTTAGTGAAATCTTGGACTGCTTCTTGATAATAACCGAGTTCTCCTTGAATTGAACCTCGTATCAAAAAAGCAGCCGGATCGTTTATCGTTTTTTGTAAGGTAATGTTTAAATCGGAAAGAGCTTTTTGATAGTTCCCCAAACTTAAATGAATAGCTGCACGACCTAAATAAGCAACAGATAATTCAGAATTTCGCTGAATTGCTGTAGTAAAATCATCTAAAGCTGCTTGATAATATTGCTTTCTTCGCGGATCGTTCAATGGCGATTTAACTTTCTCTGCCAATTTGATCCAAACTTCTCCTCGTCCAATGAATGGATCGACATACAAATTAGCATCTTCTGCTAATCTGGGTTCTACGACAATTGCTCTCTTGTAATCAGTTAACGCTAATTGTAAGCGTCCAAGTTGACTATAGGCGCGGCCACGACGAGTATATGCCTCAGCAAAATCTTGATATTTGCTTAATGTCTGACTGAATTTATCAACAGCTTTTGCATATTCTTTATTCTGTAAATCTTTTAATCCTTGTTTGTATATATCCAAAGATTTTTGCTTAATCGCTTCGCTTTTGTTTATATTATTGACTGTAATCAGGCTTAAGTTAAGTTCTTCAATATCAAAGAAGAAGTTAAAATTAATGCCAAGGAGTTGTACAAAAGGAACAAATTTTGGAGAGAAGTTGAAACTAGAAAGTGAAACGTTTTGACCCAAGTTTAGAGTAGGTGCAAGTGTTGGAATCAGTGCCAATTCTGCTACTCGAAAACTGGGATCGATCAAAGAACTGATTGATTTAACAACATCTACTTTACTTAACTCTTTGATTCCTTTTTTTACGAGAGATGGAGGTAAACTTTTTACAGATTTAATCGTGCTAGCATTTGCAATTGAAGGAGCAAAGAACTCACGCAAAGAGATTCTCTCTCCTGAATATGCAAGGCAAAAAGTCAAAATTAGAGCGCAAAGAAATGTAACAATTTTTCTCATTTACCTTAATCTATCAAATAAAATTTACGATCGCCTCTCATAATATCTAATTTGCACTCAGAATGAGTCAAGTATGACAAAAATATGCCCAGTCTGAGAATAAGACTTTCTCTCACCCCGAGTCAAGCAGAAGCAATTATTCTACGAGAGAATCATCAAAATTAATTTTGCTATCATGACAATCCGAGATCGCTTATTTCCAGTCCCATATTTTTACGCCATATTCTGCAAAATTACTCTCTTTCAATAGAGTATAAATACGATCGCAGCCTTAACTACTCAAGGACGGTAAAAATGTCACCAATGCAGGAAAGAGAATAATTAAGAGCAAAACGCACAACTGAAGAACAATAAAAGGAATTGCGCCGCGATAAATGTCTTCTGTTTTCACTTCTTTTGGTGCAACCCCACGCAGGAAAAACAGTGCAAACCCAAAAGGAGGAGTTAAAAAAGAGGTTTGTAAATTTGCCCCCAAAATAACCCCATACCATAATAAATCTAATCCTAATGCTTGGGCAACTGGGGCAAAAATAGGAATAATAATAAAAGCAATCTCAAAGAAATCAATAAAGAAACCCAAAATAAACACAACTAACATATTCACCAGCAAAAATCCTGCCGTCCCTCCCGGTAAATTGGAGAGAAGATCGAACATAAAGCGATCGCCATGCAGTCCTCGAAAAACCAAACTAAACGCAGTGGAACCGATTAAAATTAAGATCACCATACTACTGATTCTCAGGGTAGAATCGCAGACTTGACGCAGTGCAGACCAACTTAACTGACGGTTGGCAAAAGCAAGGGCGATCGCACCGAATGAACCCACCGCACCCGCTTCCGTCGGCGTTGCAAAGCCAAAAAAGATACTTCCTAACACTAAAACAATCAGTAATAGAGGCGGGATCATCACGCGAATGACCTGTTGTGTTAACGCTTTTCTCCCAATTTCTCGCACTTCAGGTGGTAAAGGTGGGGCAATTTTAGGCTTGAGAAAAGAAACAATAATAACGTATAATGCAAAGGCTCCCGACATTAAAAGACCGGGAATTAAAGAACCTATAAATAAATCCCCAACAGGAACGCCTAGTTGATCTCCTAACACTACCAAAACCACACTCGGGGGGATAATTTGCCCTAATGTTCCTGACGCAACAATGACCCCGGTTGCTAATTCTTTGTTATAACCATAGCGCAACATAATTGGGAGAGAAATGAGTCCCATCGCGACGACTGTTGCGGCAACAACTCCCGTAGAAGCTGCCAGTAATGCGCCAACAATAATCACGGCTAATGCTAATCCTCCTCGCAGTCGCCCAAAGAGAATCCCCATCGTTTCTAACAATCTTTCGGCAATTCCTGTTTTTTCCAACATCGAACCGAGGAAAATAAAATAAGGAATTGCCAACAAGGTATAATTGGACATAATGGTAAAAATACGCTGAGGCATAGCATTCATTAATGACGGGTTAAATTCTCCTAGCGCTATACCGATCGTGCCAAAAATAATGGCAACTCCTCCTAAAGAAAAGGCAACAGGATAGCCAAACGATAAGAGGAATAACGCCCCTGCAAACATTAACGGTCCCAGCCAATCTAGTCCCATTTTTTATTCTCCTTCTAGGTTGATTTTATGAATTAAGAATTGCGAATCGATCTTATCCTTCTGTCCTGCGATCGCAGTTCTGAATAATGTCCCAATTTTTAATGGCTTCAGAAATTCCCTGTAATATCAATAAGATAAAACAAATAATAATCATGGATTTAATCGGATAGCGCGGTAAACCACTTGGATCTGGAGACATTTCCAGAATTTTCCATGAATTTAAGACAGTTTTCCATGAAAAATAAATCGTGAGTCCAGAAAAAGGAATTAAAAATAAAAGTGTTCCTAAAAAATTGACCCATGCTTTCCTCTTTCGACTCCAATCTTTATAGAAAATATCGACGCGGACGTGACCATTTTGGAGCAGAGTATAAGGCGCACCCAGAAGAAATACAATGGCGAAAAGATACCATTGTATTTCTAAGAAGGCATTAGAGGTTAAAGATTGCCCGAAGAAGCGCCCTAAATTAGTAGCAACGACATTCCAAACCCCAACAATAACCATTATCAAAACTAACCCATAAGTTAGCTGGCCGATCCATCGATTTAATCTATCGATCGCCCGCGAAATCTTTAAAAGCATTTTTTCAATGAACAATGAGCAAATCTGTAATGGCGATCGGTGAAAAACCAACAACGAACTAATAGCCAACAACGAGCTACTTATTATTCGCAATAAAACTAGCAATGCTTAATTCGTTGATACTATTCCAGAAAGAAATGCGATCGCGGAACTGTTTCCATGGTTCGTAAACCTCTTTAAAAGTCGGATCGTCACTCGCACTTTCTTCGTACAATTCAAAGGCTGCGGTTTGTGCTGCTTTGAGAATATCTTGAGAATATTCCCTCAACTGCACTCCATGTTCTTCCTGTAGGGTTTGCAACGCATCTCGATTTAAGGCATCGTATTTTGCCAACATATTCATATTGGCTTCATAGGTCGCTGTTTGTAAGATTTCTTGATATATCTTAGGAAGTGTTTCCCAAGCCTCTTGATTCACGAAAACATCTAACGTGGGACCCGGTTCCCACCAACCCGGATAATAATAAAATTTAGCGGCTTTGTATAACCCTAATTTCTCATCATCGTAGGGTCCAACCCATTCAGCCGCATCAATGGCACCGCGATCGAGGGCAACAAAAATCTCTCCTCCCGGCAAGGCTTGAGCATTAACCCCCAAGCGTTCCATCACTTTTCCTCCTAACCCCGGAATTCTCATTTTTAAACCTTTGAGATCTTCCGGCGTATTAATTTCTCGTTTGAACCATCCTCCCATTTGCGCTCCGGTATTGCCGGCGGGAAAATTAATAATATTAAAATCAGCGTAAATTTTTCGCATGGCTTCTAAACCGCCCCCATGATAAAGCCAAGCGTTCTGTTGTTGGGCAGTTAAACCGAAAGGAACTGAGGTACCAAAAGCCAAGGCTGGACTCTTACCAATATAGTAGTAACTTGCCGTATGACCGCATTCTACTGCCCCATTTTGGACGGCATCGAAAACTTCCAAACCGCCGACAATTTCTCCTCCCGGGTAGGGGGTAATGTCAAAGCGTCCGCCAGTCATTGCCCTAACGCGATCGCAAGTGGTTGTCGCCCCTCCATAAATGGTATCGAGAGAGAGAGGCCAGCTTGTGGCCATACGCCATTCTATCTTGGGTAAGCTACTGTCTCCTTCCTTGCTTGAAGGGGTACTCGTGGGACTGCAAGCGGCTAATGTTGCTGCCGTGGTCGCCCCGATCGCGGTATTGGTAATAAAATTTCTGCGCTTCATGGTTTCTTTATAAAATAAAGGGAAACTTCAGTAGTCTACAACACATTTATTGCGCTACAACCAGTAACATAAGATTTAAGGTTAAAACAGATACAATCCGTTACAACTGGAGGTTTTCGCATTATGGCCGGTCATAGTAAATGGGCAAATATCAAACGCCAAAAAGCAAGAGTTGATGCGAAAAAAGGGAAAACCTTTACCCAATTATCTCGAGCAATTATCGTGGCTGCACGGAATGGGATTCCAGACCCCGCAGGAAATTTTCAACTCCGCACGGCGATCGAGAAGGCAAAAGCGGCGGGAATTCCTAATGATAATATCGATCGCGCCATTGCTAAGGGTGCAGGAACCTATAAAGATGATGAAGCTCGCTTTGAAGAAGTCCGTTATGAAGGTTATGGACTTGGGGGTATCGCGATTTTAATTGAGGCCTTTACTGATAATCGCAATCGCACGGCGGCGGACTTGCGATCGGCATTTAACAAGAATGGCGGTAATCTCGGTGAAACGGGGTGCGTGAGTTGGATGTTTGAGAAAAAGGGAGTTATCTTATTAGAAGGAAAGGTGGAAGAAGAGAAACTTTTAGAAACTTCTGTCGAAGGGGGAGCAGAAACCTATGAATTAATCGCAGAGGAAGACACTTGCGGAGCAGAAGTTTTTACGGAAATTGATAATTTAAACTTACTTTCACAAATGTTACAGGATAAAGCCTTTCCTGTTAAAGAAGCAGAAATACGCTGGATTCCGAGTAATACTGTCGAAATTGGCGATCCGGAACAAGCGCGATCGCTGTTGAAGTTAATTGATGCTTTAGAATCGTTGGATGATGTGCAGAATGTGACGGCAAATTTTGCAATGACTGACGAGTTGCTGACTAATTATTAACGAGGGATAAGAGGCGATCGCGAAATTCTTCGCTCGGCTTTGACTTCGCTGCTCCCGACGGGAATGCGGGTGAATCCTACGAATCCCTCGATGCAGACCAAAAACAACCCATAAAAAATATGAATGCCCTCAACAATATAGATCAAAACCCAGAAATTTTGATTGTTGATGATACTCCCAATAATATTCGAGTTCTCACTGCTATTTTACAAGAAAAGCAATATCGAGTCCGAACATTTTTGCGAGGATCTCGTGCTTTGGAAAACGTGCAGAGAAATCCGCCCGATTTGATTTTACTCGATATTCAAATGCCCGAAATGGATGGGTATGAATTTTGCGATCGCATTAAACAATCTCCTCTTCTTTGTAACATTCCAATTATTTTTATCAGCGCCCTTGACGAACCAATGGATAAAGTTCGCGCTTTTAAGTTGGGTGGTGCCGACTATGTGACAAAGCCTTTTCAAGAGTTGGAGGTTTTAGCGCGAGTCGAACATCAATTAAAATTAAAAAAAGCAAATAATGCCTTGAAATCCCTCAATCAAAACTTAGAAGAGCGTGTTAAACAACGGACAGAAGAATTAGAACAAGCCAATCTACAAACAGAAAATCTCTTGGAAGTTTTAAAAGAAAAGAATATTGCTTTGCAGGAAATCGATCGCTTAAAAGATGAATTCTTGATGATTATGTCCCACGAACTTCGCAATCCTTTAAATGGAATTTTGGGGGCATTACAGTTGATTTTAGAAGGATTTTGCGACAATCGAGAAGAAGAGACAGAAAATCTGAAAATAGCGAATGAATCAGCTTTACATTTACTCAAAACAATTAATAGTATTCTCGATATTGCTAAAATCAAAGCAAGGAGAATGCAATTAGATTTACAAGATCTCGATGTGCGAATATCTTTAAAATCTGCGATCGATATTCATTTGCATCGATTACAACAAAAAAAGCTCATTTTAAACTATCAAAATTTCCCAGAACCTTTGTTTGTTCGGGGTGATGGAATCAAACTCACGCAAACTTTTTTAAATGTTATTGATAATGCTATCAAATTCACTAAATCTGGAGAGATTACGATAATAACCCAGCGACAAAAACAACAAAACAAGGCAGTTGTTATCATTCAAGATACGGGAATTGGGATCGAACCCGAAAAGCAATCTCACCTCTTTCAACCGTTTGTCATGCTTGACAGTTCTACAACTCGAAGTTACGAAGGATTAGGGTTGGGATTGGTTATTGCTAAAAGTTGGCTGGAGTTGATGGACGGGGAAATTAAATTAGAAAGTGCGGGGAAAGATTGCGGTACAACAGTAACAATTTCTTTCCCGATATCTGAAGTAATTGAAGTTTAGGCAGATAACCCATACAGAAGTTTATTGAATCTCAGCAAGAGCGCATAAATTTTCCCCAGTTACCCGACAAGTTCGCCAATCATCGAGAATCATTGCTCCCATACTTTTGTAAAATGCGATCGCGGGTTCATTCCACTCTAAAACATTCCATTCAAAGCGTCCGTATTGGCGATCGACAGCTAATTGTGCTAAATATTGAAACATTTTTTTACCGATCCCTCGACGGCGATAATCGAGTAAAACAAATAAGTCTTCGAGATAGAGTCCGGGTTGAGTTAAAAAAGTTGAATAGTTGCAGAAAAATAAAGCAAAACCGACGCTTTCTCCTTCCCATTCCGCGAGAATTGCCTCAATATAGGGGCGATCGCCAAATAAATGTTCTTGTAAATCGGTAATATTCCCGGTCACTTCATGGGATAGTCGTTCGTACTCGGCAAGTGCTTTAATTAAAGAAAAGATCGTCGGCACATCTTCCGGTTTCGCTGGACGGAGATTTAACGAAGGAGTCGAGTTTTGCATATTACTGGTTTATTGATAAAATGACAATTTCGATTGCTCACTTAGGACCTGCGGGAACTTATACAGAAACGACCGCTTTAGCTTATGCAGATTGGCGCGATACGGCTAATGCCAAGCTTTGCGACCGCGAAACCGGTCAAAAATCATTTTTATGTCCGTATCCTACCATTGCTCAAACTTTACACGCCGTTGCGAATAAACAAGCCGATCTCGCTGTGGTTCCTGTAGAAAATTTAATCCACGGTAGCGTTACCACGACTCTCGATACATTATGGCAGTTAGAAGGGTTAAATATTCAACAAGCACTTATCTTACCCATTGTCCATGCTCTCATTTCTCGCGCTCCCACTTTAGCATCCATTAAAGCTGTTTATTCTCATCCTCAGGCCCTCGCCCAATGTCAAAATTGGCTCAATCAATATTTACCGACCGTACAGCAAATTGCCAGTAACTCGACAACCGAAGCCCTCGAACATTTAAAAGAGGATAAAACAGGAGCTGCCATTTCCTCAGAACGTGCCGCCAAATTGTACAATCTTCCTATTCTTGCCAAGGATACCAACGATCGCCAAGGCAATTGCACTCGTTTTTGGGTGGTGGGCTGGCCGAAAACCGAGCGCGGGGGCTATATTTCCCTTGCTTTTAGCGTTCCCGCGAACGTTCCGGGAGCGTTAATGAAACCCCTACAAGTATTTGCCCGTCGAGATATCAATCTCAGTCGGATCGAGTCTCGTCCCACCAAGCGATCGCTGGGAGAATACCTCTTTTTCATCGATCTGGAAAGCGATCGCAATACCGATAAAGTCCAAGAGGCCTTAGCGGAATTGCGACAATATGTCGAAGTTCTCAAAATTTTTGGACGCTACGACCTTTACACCATTCAGGACGGTAAGGTTTTTGATGGAGAAGATGGGGAAGTTAGGGGAGTCGTGTCTACGTCTCAGCATCACCCGTCTTCCCCACTAATTTAAAACATCTTTTAATGCCGTCCTTGCGGCTAAATGATTGCGCGTTGAGGTTAAAATCTCGATTTCTCGCGTTAAGCGTTCTCCCGTGTCTACCATTTCTAAGAGCATCTGTTGTTCGGAGGCAACCCCATAGAGGTTACTGGCGACCCAATAGGATAACTCTAGGGGTAAATTGGGTAGATCGTCGGGGAGCTCAATTTTGCGATCGGTGAGTTTGGCCGACAGCCGCACCACATCTCGCAATAATTGTTCGACTTCGGTAGCAGTAGAACGGAGGTCTTCTGAGGTCGGTTTGTCTTCTATCCATTCAACTAAACCCACGCGATAGGGTTTTTCGCGCACGTATTCCAAGACGCGAAAACGCTGTTGTCCCAAGGTTAGGATTTTCATGCGATCGTCGGGAAGGCGTTGAAAATGAATCACTTCCGCACAACACCCTACAGCCGCAATTTCATTTTGTGTCGGATCCAACATTAAGACTCCAAAGCGGCGATCGCTCTCGAGGATGGTGTTCATCATAATCCGATAGCGAAATTCAAAGATGTGCAGGGGTAGGGGACGACTCGGAAACAGCACCACATCGGGCAGGGGGAAAAGAGGGAGTTCTCGCACGGCAATGGAGGAGGAATTCATTCTGATTGCGTTATAGTCACGAACCTTTCTTTCTTTACTTTAACGAATGATGTTGGCAGAATTGTGACAGACTTTCCGGAACTTGGCAAATTTCTGCTCAATTTTGGCATGATTTACGATCCCCACAGGAGCGCGATCGCTGTCTTAAAAGTCAATGTGCCATTGATAAACCCGATTAAACAGGGGGTAAAATGTCTTGGATAGCGATCGCAACTTCAGGAAACTGTAAAGGGGATACCACATCATTTTCCGAGAGAATATCTACTCGCTCATAGCCTTCTGGGGTCGGATCTCGGAAGAGATGAAGTTGACGATTTTCTACATCTAATACCCAATAATCTACAATTCCGGTATTGGCATACGTTTTTGCTTTTAGTCCGCAATCTCTGCTCAAGGTTGTATCGGCAATTTCAATCACTAAATACACTTGTAATGCGATCGGATGACGATCTACATAGTCTCTCGGATCGGTTTGCACGAGAGTAATATCCGGTTCGGGTTCTGAATATGGACTCAACTCAATGGGAAGTTGAATTCGCAATAAAGCTCGATCGCTCAAACCATTTCTGAATTGTCTTTCCGTTCGCGTAATGGCCGCTGCATGAGAAGATTTTTGAGGACTCATCTTGCGAATAATTTGTCCGGCAATTAATTCTACAGGTTCGTCGGCTTTTAAAATACCAGCCTCCGCCATGCGGTGATATTCTTTTACCGTCCACAGACGCAAGGACTGTTCGAGAGGAGGTGAGATCGCGGCCATAACGACTAGCTTGAAGAAGAACTTTATTCTATTTTAGCGAAGGTCAGCCGAACAAAAATTTGTAGAGACATTGCCCGCAACATCTCTACAAAAATAATGGCTCGTGAATTGTCTCAAAGGGAAATTTTGAGCTTATTCTTTCAACATTAAGTAATACAATGAACCCCGATAACCCATAACACCCGCCCTGTTTCCGGCAACTTCTCCCGTTCCCATGAAAACATCCACGCGACCCGGGGTTTTAATGGCACTGCCTGCGTCTTGATCCAAAACATAGCGACTGACCCGAGGGGCTTGCATCCGTCCTCGACTGTCGGGGATAGGAATTTTCGTATCAATCAAGGCTAAGGCACCTGGGGGCATTAAAGCTTTATCCGTGGCAATGGAGCGATCGGCCGTGACGGGAACGCTCAAACTCCCCGAAGCGGGCGCACCGTTGGTGTTGCGGAAGAAAATAAAGCGATCGTTTTGGGGAATATAGCGATCGAGCAGATAGGGACGCTGACGGAAAAGATTAATCATTTTGGGCAGGGTAAACCCATCTCGAGGGTGCAACCCATCGCGAATCATGGCTTGTCCGACGCTCACGTAAGGATAGTCCGTACTGCCGTGATAGCCGACGCTCATGGTGCCGCCACCCGCTAATTTGAACTTAGCTGAGCCTTGAATGTGGACGAGAAAGGCTTCGAGGCGATCGCGCAACCACACCAATTCTGAGCCGCGCAAGAGGCTATTTTTGCCGGTTCCGTCTGCTCCTTCCAGTTGGGCGCGATGGGGGTGAGGGGTACGCCATTGCTCTAAGTTCCCCGGACGGCGATAGAGGGGATAGCGATATTCTTCTGTCGGAACGCGGCTGGCTTGATAAATGGGTTCGTAATAGCCGGTAAAATATACCGTCCCGCGATTATCTCGCCCGGTGGAGCGATAAAAGACAAATTCTCGCTTGACGGCGGCTTGTAATTCTTGGGGGCTGCGTGCTTGCTGAACCAGTTGACGGAAGCGCACGAGGGAACGACGGACGCGATCGCGAGTAATCCAGCGAACGGGATAATTGCTGTAGACTTCTGCGGCTTTGGGGGTGTTTAAGTAGCGCAGGCTGTTATTGATAGATTGTATCAGGGCATTTTTATCGCCAGCGCCCCGGAAACTGCGCCAGAGTTGCTCGTCGTAACCTAATGATGAATTGTGCTGGGGATTCGACCATTCAAGGGGTCGGGCTTCAGCCTCTAAATGAGGAGTTGTAAACGCCAATCCGAGTCCGAGGGAGAGTAGGGCAAATGTTCTTTTCATACGTTAATTTAACGGGGAAGTAACCTCTAAATATTGTTTTTGCACCGCTTTTGTCTTCGATCCGAATGATTTGGGATTTGTTCCGAAAAATTTGTCCATTTAGCGGATGTTTTTAGCAGAATTCCTGAAAAAAAGCAAGGCCAATGATTAAATTAAGATAAAATAATCCTAGTCTAGAGTTGCACTTCGGGCAAAAAAATGCTGCTCTGTTACCATGCGTGTAGACTCGAGTGGAAATTGTACTGTAAAGAAAGCCTTAATTGAAATATGTCCAGCGATCGCAATGATTTTTTCTTCCCACTCCATCGTCTAGAACTCCTCAGTGATTTGATTTTTGCGACGGCCATGACCATCATGGTTTTAACCTTCAATTTTCCGCCAGAAAATTTGCATCGACAAGAACTGTTGCAATTCCTCACAGCACAACTTCCTTCATTAGGAATTTATTTAACATCTTTTGTGTTGGTGGCATTCTATTGGACTTCTCACTTAGAACAGTTTAAGCATTATCGAAAAACGAATCAAGTTCATATTTGGTTGCAGCTATTTTCTTTGCTTTTTATCGTTCTCATTCCTTACGCAAACGATTTATTGAGTTATTATCCGGAAGATTATCTGATTCAAGTTCTTTACAGCTTGGTTGTCTTTTTTGTGGGAATCTTTTCTTTTTTCAATTGGCGTTATGCGGTTCACGATCGCAGGCTAGTTTCTGAGGATATCTCTGATGAGGAAATTGCCAAAATCTCGCGACAATCTTTGATAGAACCCTCGGTCATGTTATTGGCGATCGCGGTAGGTTGGATTCATCCTTATGCTTGGTATATTGCCTCGGCTTTAATTGTTGTTATCTATCCCTTACAAGAACGTTTCTGGGTTAAAAAATTGGCAAAGCAAGAGACTTAAGGGAAAGCGATCGCCTGACTTCGTTCCCAGAGCGATCGGTTAAAATAGGTTTAGTTTTGAGGAATAATTTTAATGTCTAATCAAAATACGGATTATCTTAACTGGTTTTGGCTGGTTTTATTACTTTTATTTCTGGCGATCGCGTCTCTTTATTCTTTGTGGGGAAATCAGCCTAAATTTAGCGATACAATGTCTATTGTTGACAAACATTGGGAACGAAAGGTTATGCTACAACGCGAAGAATGCGATGAAGATAGCTGTGGCTGGCAAACATTTAAAACAGAACGATTAAAAGGGAATAATTATCGACCCGTTCGCTGGCCGAAAATTCGCGAACCGGAATCTTGGGAACGATTAAAAAAAAAGGAAACTTATTTTATTGATTTTAGCGATCGCGAGGATAAAATTCATACTTTTAAAACTCATAAGTATTGGCAATACAAATCGTCTAAAATTTCTTCTGTTCATCCGGTGATTATTAATAACTTTGGTGGAGTTAAAGAAATATTGCCCGAAACAATAAACAATTAAAAAAACTGGCGATCGCGTGTCATCCAGTATCAACTTTAGCGAGCATTCGGGGTTAAAAATTGAGAAAGTTTCCCCAAGTAGGTAGATCGATCGATAAAACTCTAAGTTTAATTTTCTCTGGAAAGTTATTAATTAAACTTAATTTTATTTTTGTGAATTTAATTCCCGTTCTCTTGACGATAAATTTTCAGGTGATATATTGAATACTATCTAGAGTAAGAAAAAATAATGAAACACAAAATTCTCGCGATCGCGGCGGTTCTTATCGCCGCCTTAGCATGGCTTGCACCTACTGCATCTGCTTATTCTTTAAATGACTTATATGTTAGACTGGCAGCCACGAACAGATGTCAACAATGTGACTTAACTTGGGCTGACTTGAGCCGAACAGATCTACGTAGAGTAAATCTTAATGATACCAATTTAAGAGATGCTGACTTGAGCAATGCTGACTTGAGCAATGCTAACTTAGATGATGTCGATCTTGTTTATGCTAATTTAAGTGGAGTAAAGCTAATAGAGGCAAAGGTGGAGGATGCTCAAATGACTAAGGCTGATTTAAGTGGAGCTAATTTAACTTTGTCCCAATTTAATAGAGCTGAGTTGACTCTAGCTGACCTGAGCAGAGCTAGATTGGTTAAAGCCTTCTGGGGGAATATAAGATCGATTGGAACTAAGTTTATTGAAGCAAACTTAACAAATGCCAACTTAGTTGATTCCAGTTTGAGAGCATGCAACTTTACAGGCGCTAACTTAACAGATGCCAACTTAAGAAATGTTGACTTACAAGGTTCCAACTTTACAGGTGCTAGCTTAACAGATGCCGACTTAAGAAATGTTGACTTACAAGGTTCCAACTTTACAGGTGCTAGCTTAGTGAGGGCTAATTTGGTAGAGGAAAACTTAAGGCGGGTCAACTTAAAAGCTGCTCACTTAAGAGCTGCTCACTTAAACAGGACGAACTTAGAAAGGGCCAACTTAATTGAGTCTATTTTAAGGCGTACCATTTTAAGAGAAGCCAACTTGAGCAATGCCAACTTAACGAATGCTAATTTATCTGGCACTGATTTAACAAATGCAAATTTAACGAATGCAAATTTAGCTGGTACTAATTTAGGTATTGCTATACTCTGCAATACTACTATGCCTAACGGAGAAATAAGAAACGATAATTGCCCTTAAATATTAGATCGGAAAGGCAATTTTTCTCAACCATAAAAATGTAGGGATATAAAATTTTACATCCCTACATTTTTTTATTCCTCTTCTTTCACCGCCGTTACTTTCGGTTTCCGTCCTCGCTTAGCAGTCCCAGAATTGTTAGTTTCAGGCACAAGCATAACGGAATTATTTGTTGTTTCTTCTTTCTGTTTTTCTTCCTTTTCTTTTTCCTTGGCTTTCTTCGCCTCAGCCTCAGCCGCAGCCGCTACGGAATTCGCCGAAACCTCTGCCCCTGCCATCAGTTTCTCTCGCACTTGTTGGGAAACTTCCTCGGCGATCGCAGGATTTGCTTCTAAATATTTCACCGCATTATCGCGACCTTGAGCAATATTATCTCCTTTATAGCTGTACCACGCTCCTTTTCGCACGACCACATCGGTTTGTTCCGCCAAATCCAACACGCAACCCAAACTAGATATTCCACTACCAAAAATAATATCAAATTCAGCAATACGAAACGGAGGTGCGACCTTATTTTTTGCGACCTTCACTTTAGCGCGAATCCCATATTCTCCTTCACTGCCTTTTTTCAGGGTTTGAATACGACGAATGTCCAAACGCACTGAAGCATAAAACTTAAGCGCATTTCCTCCTGTCGTTACTTCCGGACTACCATAAGTAATGCCGATTTTTTGCCGTAACTGATTGAGGAAAATAATCGTGGATTCCGATTTACCCACATTCCCGGCAATTTTCCGTAGAGCTTTACTCATCAGCCGCGCTTGTAAGCCTACTTGTATATCGCCCATTTCTCCTTCAATTTCCGCCCGAGGGACGAGGGCCGCCACAGAGTCCACGACAACGATATCAACCGCAGCAGATCGCACCAATTGATCGACAATTTCCAAACCCGATTCCCCCGTATCCGGTTGCGCCACCAGCAGGTTTTCAATATCTACCCCCAAAGCCGCAGAATAAGCCGGATCGAGGGCGTGTTCCGCATCCACAAAGGCTGCGACACCACCTGCCTTTTGCACCTCGGCGATCGCGTGCAGTGCCAAGGTTGTTTTACCGGAACTTTCCGGCCCGTAGATCTCCACAATTCGACCCTTGGGCAAACCACCGCCCAAGGCCAAATCTAAGGTTAATGCCCCAGTGGAGATGGTTTCCACCCGCATTCGGGTCGCATCCCCCAAACGCACGATCGCGCCCTTACCAAAATTGCGCTCGATTTGATTGAGAACTAATTTAAGTGCCTTTTCTTTTTCGGGATTCTGAGAGATAGTAGCCATATAATGCCTCGACGATAATAATTTCTAGAACTTTCGCTTGGGGTTAGCCGATCGGATTGCGTTTATTGTAAACACAAATCCAGTTTAGTACATCAGTCTGTCTTCACTGATGTCGGTTTCGTTGACTTTTTAATCATGTTAACTCGTTTTGGCAAAAAACCCAAGAGTGAAATAATGGAAGTGCATTGCAATCGGAGTTCCCCATGAGACTGCGTTCTCTCTTTCTCGTTCTTATCGCTGTTGCTGTCGTTTTTCTCTCTGTGGCGGCTGGCGGCCTGTTTTGGGTCTTGGCACAAAGTCCCCTCAGTTTGAAAGATGGCGGCTCTAGATCGAGTCCGGAGGGGGCGATTTTTGTTCCCGCACAGGCTCCGGCGATGGTGTCGCTACTGGTGAATCCCGATCGCTTGGAAGCCCTCTTACAATTGGAAACGCCCCTCTCTCAGAGACGGCGATCGCGGCGAGAACTCGATGAAATTAAATCTGGGTTGTTGGCAAAAACGAACTTGAACTATTACGCCGATGTGAAAGGCTGGTTGGGGAATGAAGTGACGGTGGCGATGACCTCTCTCGACTACGATCGCGACCCGGAAAACGGACGTAAAGCTGGCTATTTACTGGTTGTCTCGGCCAAAGATGGGGAATATGCCAAAGAATTTTTACAATTGTTTTTCTCTCGCAGTGCGATCGCGGGGGATGCGGATCTCGTGTTTGAACCCTATCAGGGGGTGAACTTGATTTATACGCGATCGCGCCAAACCGGAGAAACGCCCCTTGCTAGTGCGGTTGTTGGCGATCGCTACGTCCTGTTTGCCAATCATCCGAAAGTGTTACGAGATGCCATTAATAATGTACAAGCCGCCAGCATTAATCTCGCCAATTCAGAGAATTATCAAGCAGCCTTGGCAAGCATCGAGATGCCTCGCATTAGTGTCGCTTATGTGAATCTCCTTGCGTTAACGAAAGACCTCGAAGGCGAACCCACAGAACCCACCCCGACTTTAACCCTAGCCTTTGCCCTCGATCCGCAAGGATTGCTGGCTCAAAGCGCCCTTTCTGGGGTAGTGAAATCAGAAGCGTCTCATCCTTTGCTTTCCGAACCGATCCAAGCCTTAAATTATTTGCCCTCACAAACAATTCTAACGGCAGCAGGTATTGATTTAAAGGGATTTTGGCAGCAAATTCTCACAGGTTTTGGGGAAAATAGTCCTATTTCTGATTTATTAGTGAGTGCGGTCGATCGCTGGCAAGAGCCTTGGGGCTTAAATCTGCCCGAGGATATTTTCAGTTGGGCTAAAGGAGAATATGCTCTCTCTCTCTTACCCAATGGTTCGGAAGGTCAAAATCGTTGGTTATTTGTCGCCCAAGGTGATGAGGCGGAGAATGCAGATATAGAGGCGAATTTAGCGCATTTGGACGATTTGGCGCAAGAACAAGGGTTAAATGTAGGAATCGTTACCCTAGGGGAACAACCCGTGAAAATTTGGGCGGAATTTGTCGCCAAGGGTAGCAAGATCGATGCTGATGTGCGAGGAGTGCGGACGGCGATCGACGATTATGAGTTAATCTCGAATTCTTTGGGTGCGATCGCTAAAGCGACAGATCCGAGTTTTACCTCCTTAGCAGAAAGTCCGGTGTTTCAAGATGCGATCGCGCCCCTCCCTTCAGAAAATAATGGCTATCTTTATATCAATTGGCGCAAAGTTCGCCCGCTTTTCGAGGCACAATTTCCGGGTTTGCGCTTGTTAGAACTGGCCGGACAGCCTTTATTCGATCGCTTGAATTCTCTAACTTTAACCAGTATCGGCGAGCGCGAAGGAGTCAGCCGGGCAACTATGTTGTTAAAAATCGGCTTAAAAGATCGTTAAATTCAACCCATACTTTGCGATCGCATCTCATTGATAATTGCTCATTGTTCATTACAAAAACGTTTATTATAAAAACGTAACAGAAGTTAATATTTCAATTTTCCACCGTGTTCGATTTACTCGATAATGCTTTAGAGCAAAACGCCTACACAGCGTTTAAAGCCGGACAGGCACTATTTGCCCTGACCCATAAAGAGATCGCCTCTCAAGTCCGTCAGTGGCTCTTTCCGTCCTTTGAGAAGAATACTCAGCCCATCCCTCCCGATGCCTTGCGCTTGCTGAAAGAATACCGCGATCGCTTAATCGAAACAGACTGGCAAGAGGCTCAAAAGGGGATTTATCCCATTGAGATTTTGTTTGATAATGATATTGCAGAATTGGTCAAGGCTTACGCTTTAATTTGGCAAGATTATCCGCAAACATGGCAGCGTGTCGCGAAGAAAAAGTATCAAGATTTTGCTCCCGAAATCGAGAAACAAGAGCAAGATTATCCTCAATATTACTTTCGCAACTTCCATTTTCAAACCGACGGCTATTTAAGCGATCGCTCTGCGGATATTTACGATTTGCAGGTAGAATTGCTCTTTAATGGGGCAGCCGATGCCATGAGACGGCGAATTATCGCACCTTTAAAAACTGGATTGAAAAGCGATCGCGGCGATCTTTTAGATATTGCTTGTGGAACCGGGCGATCGCTACAATTTCTGCAAAAAACATTTCCCAAAATGTCACTTTATGGTCTCGATCTCTCAGAACCCTATTTACAAAAAGCCAAACAAAGATTAGGTAAAAGTGTTAACTTAAAAAAGGGAAAAGGAGAGGAATTGCCTTATTCCGATCGCTTTTTTACTGCTGTTACCTCTACTTTTTTATTTCACGAACTCCCGCGACCCATTCGCAAACAAATTCTCTCAGAATGTTATCGCGTCTTAAAGCCCGGTGGAATTCTCGTCCTTTGCGATAGCTTGCAAGCCGAAGATATCCCAAAATTCGATTCGATATTAAGCAATTTTGCCAGTATATTTCACGAACCATTTTATCACGATTACATGCAAGATGATTTATGCGATCGCTTACAAGAAGTTGGTTTTGAGCAAATCGAAACCCAAATACATTGGTTGAGTAAATATTGGCTCGCCCAAAAATGCTAGAGTAGAAAAGGATTGTCTATTCATAACCGCGATACATATTTTTAGACGCTGGAGTTAAAGCATTTGACTGGGGGGAATTCCGATCGCAACTCAATTATTGTACAAGAATTTGTCGCCGGAGCAAGGGCTATTTTCCCACTTGTTGTTGGCGCAATTCCTTTTGGTATTATTTTTGGGACATTAGCCAATAGTAGCGGGCTTTCTTTTTGGGGTGCAATGGGGCTATCTGCTTTTGTTTTTGCGGGTTCCTCTCAATTTATTGCCTTGGGACTTTTAGCAAATCAAACCAGTTTATCACTCATCATTTTTACCACATTTGTTGTTAATTTACGCCATTTACTCTACGCAGTCAGTTTAATTCCTCATATCAAACATTTATCTCAACGCTGGAAAATCCCGATCGGATTTTGGCTGACAGATGAAGCCTTTGCAGTAGCAATTAATCGTTATAATCAAAGCGATCGCTCTCCTTACAAACATTGGTATTATCTCGGTGCGGCGATTTTTATGTATACCAATTGGCAATTGTGTACATTTCTGGGCTTAACGATCGGTCAACTCATTCCTAATGCTGCCCATTGGGGCTTAGATTTTGCCATGAGCGTTACTTTTATCGGTATGATTATCCCTTATGTTAAAAATCGCCCCATGCTTGTTACTATTTTAGTATCGGGTTGTGCTTCTTTACTGAGCTATTCTCTCCCTCATAAACTCGGATTAATGATTGCCGCATTTGCTGGAATTATCGCAGGAATGTATGTCGATCGAGTCTTTCAAGATTGATAATTGCCGATTAATAATTATTATTAAAAAAGTGGAATTTTATTTAGTTTTAGGCATGGCTGTTGTTACCTTTAGTATTCGCTACTTTGTTTTAGGGATGAGCGATCGCATTCAACTTCCTCCGCTAATAATTGAAGCATTACGCTATATTCCACCCGCTATTCTTACTGCAATTGTCGTTCCAGAAGTCTTGATTTCTAATAGTAATACAATTAATTTTAATTATACTAATGCTCGGCTTGTGGGGGCAATTGTTGCGATCGCGATCGGTTATTGGCGCAAAAATCTCTTACTCACGATCGTTGTCGGAATGTTAACCTTTTTTGCTTGGCAATGGGCGATCGGCAATTGAACGTAAGTTTGGGAAAATATCTGTTAAAATATCCTCAATCTAGAGAAATTTTAAGGTTTTTCTCTTGCGATCTGAAAATTTCTTGTCATGCTGGATTTATTACAAAGAAAAAAAATAAACAAGCTACTATCTTTTTCTTTATTGTATTTAACAATAGAGATGAGTTTAGAAGTTAAAGCGGTAGAATTCTCGCGAGAAAGTTTTAAGATAAATCTTGCACAAGAGAGGATAAGATCAAACACGATTGCACCGCGATCTTCTCAAATCAAAACAGAAAACCGATTAAATGTTACTGAATACAAACAATCCGAACCGAACAACTTTCTACAAGCACAAATCGATCCACCCGATCTGCCTTCCCAAGAACCCCTACCCGAACAAAATATCCCCCTTCCTTCACCTTCAGATCTCCTCGATCTGCCATCTTCAACACCAGCAATACCAAACAATGGAGAAGTTCCCGGTACAATCGTCGTCAACCGATTTGAAGTTCGAGGGAGTACAATTTTTAGTGCGGAAGACTTTGCAGAATTGACAAAAAATTATATTAATCGTCCTATTTCTTTCAGTGAATTACTGCAAGTTCGTTCGTTAATTACAGAAAAATATAATCAACAAGGATATATTACCACTGGAGCATTAATTCCCCAACAAGAAATAACCGACGGAACAATTATTGTGCAAGTTATTGAAGGTGAAATCGAAGAGATCAATATTATTGGAACGCGGCGGCTAAACACCGAATATATTCGCAGTCGTTTGGGCTTAGCCGTACAAAAACCATTAAATATCAATCGGTTGCGAGAAGGACTACAGCTATTACAACGCGATCCTTTAATTGTCAATTTATCTTCAGAATTATCTGCTGGAACGAAAACCGGAAAAAATATTTTAGACGTGACAATTAAAGAAGCAAAAACTTTTAACTATGCAATTTCATTAAACAATAACCGATCGCCTGTCGTAGGCAGTTTTCGGCGCGGTATCGGTGCCACTGAAGCTAACTTATTGGGTTGGGGCGATCGCATTGCTCTATTTTATAATAATACTGATGGCAGTAATAGTGTTGATGTTAGCTATAGTATGCCTTACAGCCCAACTAATGGTATAATTCGTTATAGTTATGGGCATAATACCAGCCGAATTATTGATAACAATTTTTCAGTTTTACAGATTAAATCTGATGCCGAGTATCACGAATTAAACTTGCGCCAACCCTTGCGACAAACCCCCGCCGAAGAACTAGCAATTGGCTTGATTTATTCTTATCAATCCAGTCAGTCCAGAATCGGATTATTTGACATTCCTTTAACATCCCGAGGAACAGATAATAATGGAAGTACGAGAGTTTCAGCCTTGCGCTTTTTCCAAGAATGGACAAAACGCAATCAAAGCGAGGTATTTTCAGCGCGATCGCAGTTCAGTTTGGGGACAAATTGGTTTAATCCGACTGAAAATGATACCTCTCCCGATAGTGCTTTCTTTTCATGGCGAGGACAAGCACAATGGATAAAACGCATCGATCCTGATATTCTTTTCATCCTGCGAGGAGATATCCAATTATCCGATCGCCCGCTTCTCACTTTAGAACAATTTGGCATTGGCGGACAAGCAAGTGTGCGAGGATACCGTCAGGATCTTATTTTTGCCGATAATGGTTTTTTAGCTTCGGCTGAAGCTCGAATTCCTATTTTTCGGGTCTCAAATGGAGTTTTGCAAGTTGCTCCCTTTGTGGATTTTGGCATGGCTTGGAATAATGATAATATTGAAATTGAATCCAATACCTTAACGTCAGTTGGTATTGGACTGCGTTGGCAGCAAGGAAACAATCTAATCGTTCGTTTTGATTGGGGAATTCCTTTAACAAATCTTGATACTTCTCGCAATACATTACAAGAAAATGGGATTTATTTCTCGATTCTCTATAATCTCTTTCCTTAACTGCATTCAAGAATGCAATTAATAACTACTTACTGATTACAAAAATGGCGATCGCAGCTTCAATCCAGCCGGAATTTTACTCTGTTTTTTCTCCAGAAAAAATTGCTGAAATCGTGGATCATCTGGATACCGACAAAGAAATTCCCTTCAAATTTTGCTATCAAGGGAATATGGTGCAAGAATGGCAAGACTTTAATGAGGCTCAAGAGAAAGCAAAACTCAGTAGTGCCAAAACCGATGATAAGTTTCTGAAAAATATTTGTATTCATCTCTTCCAAGCAGAATCGAAGTGCGATCGCTGGAATATTGTGGATATTGGGGCAGCAAATCCCGGTTTGATGAAAAAATTGGTAGGAACCTTTCTCGACTCCGATATTCTCAATGCTTACATTGCTTTAGATATTAGCCAAGGGATTCTCGATCTATCCCGCACTCAATTAACAGGATGGTTTCCCTCTCTGAATTGGCAAGGATATCTTTGGGATTTTGAACGGGAGAAAATTCCCGAAAGTATTGCCGAAAGACGATGCGATCGCGCTTCCGAACAAATCGAAAATTTATATTTATATGTTGGCGGTACTTTTTGCAATGTCAAAGATCGCATTAGGGTCTTAAAAAATATTGCCGCAAGAATGACTCCTTCAGAATGGCTTTGCGTCAGTTTTGGCGTTGACTATACGGGTTCTAAAAATAAAGACTTTGACTTTGAATCTCATATTTCTGCGGCAGCTTGTCGGTATTTCATCAAGATTTTAGGGGTTAATCCCAACGATGTACAAATTGTCGGAAATTTTGATGAAGAATGGGGAGGGTATACAACAGGAATCCAATTTAAAGAAGATTATCACCTCGAATTTAATCTTAAAGAGGATAAAAAAATAGTATGCTTAAATCGAGGCGATCGCATTATAGTGTACCGATTTTTTTCCTATGGCATTGAGAGCGATACCAGTTGTCCTGAAATTTTCGAGGATTTTCACAATGCTGGATTGGAAATTATTTCCTATCGAATTGAAGCATTACTGTCTCGAGTGATGATTGTTTGTCAGTTAGTAACTTAAAAGAAATCTACATAAATCTCACAAAAACAAAATCACGCAAACACCTCGATCGCAAAAAAGGCTGACATGAACGGCAACTTCCAATCCCTCAAAACTGTCCTTGATGCTACTTTCAAGGTATCCGATCGCATTTTAAGCAACCACCGCAGCCCATTGCAGGCGCAAGAGATAGGAACGGTGACTTACTTAGGCAATGGAATTGCCCGTGCAGCCGGCTTACCGAGAGTACAAGCCTCTGAATTGGTACGATTCCCGGGCGATTGCTTGGGGATGGCCTTCAACCTCGACCCCGAGGAAGTGGGCATCATTTTACTCGATGAAAGTGAGGAATTAAAAGCAGGTTGTGAGGTTTATCGCACCGGGCGCGTGCTGGATGCTCCAGTCGGTGAGGAATTGCTGGGGCGAATTGTCGATGCGACGGGTCGTCCCTTGGACAACAGGGGGACGATCTCCACCCAAGAACGCCACCCGATCGAACGAGAAGCCCCCGCCATCATGGAACGCGCCCCTGTTACCGTCCCCCTGCAAACCGGGATTAAAGCGATCGATGCCCTGATTCCCATCGGTCGAGGACAGCGAGAATTGATTCTCGGCGATCGCCAAACGGGAAAAACTGCGATCGCCCTCGATACGATCCTGAATCAAAAAGGAAAAGATACGATCTGCGTATATTGCGCGATCGCTCAACGCAGTTCTGCCGTGGCCAAACTCATTGCCGATTTGCACCAATATGAAGCAATGGACTATTGTATCGTCGTCGTTGCCGGTGGAGAAACCCCCCCCGGATTGCAGTACATTACCCCCTATGCTGCGACAACAATGGCGGAATACTTCATGGCCCAAGGGCGAGATGTTCTCATCGTTTACGACGATCTCATTCAACACGCTCGCGCTTATCGCGAATTATCCCTCTTATTGCGTCGTCCTCCCGGTCGAGAAGCCTTTCCGGGGGATATTTTTTACATCCATTCCCGCCTGCTGGAACGCGCCACCCGTCTGCGTCCGGAACTGGGAGGAGGTTCCCTGACTGCTTTACCCATTGTGGAAACCGAGGCTCAGAATTTATCCGCTTATATTCCCACCAACCTCGTCTCCATTACCGACGGTCAGATTTACTTAACTCCTGACTTGTTTCAAAAAGGAATTTTACCCGCGATCGATATTGGTAAATCTGTTTCTCGTGTAGGAGGAAAAACCCAATTGCCTGCCTATCGCAGTGTTGCCGGAGATCTGCGCCTCTCTTACTCTCAGTTTGAAGAATTAGAGGCCTTCTCTCGCTTTGGGACGAGACTGGACGAGGCCACTCGCCAAACCCTAGAACGAGGTCAGCGCGTCCGAGAAGTCCTCAAACAGCGCCAATACGAACCGATACCCGTAGCCGAGCAAATTGCCGTACTGCTAGCGGTAACTCAAGGACAATTCGATCGCCATTCCCCAGAAGGAGTCAGTTCAGCAGAAAGGGCATTACGCCAAGCAATGGTAGAGAAATTACCCGAGGTTTGCCGACGAATCGAGGCCGGAGAAAAGCTGAGTCAAAGCGATCGCCAAGCCTTACTCGAGTTAAACATTCACCGATAACTGATAAATGATAACTGATAACTGAAATGACTCTTGAAGCCCTGAAACGCAAAATAGACACTGCCCAAGACCTGCAATCCGTGGTTAAGACCATGAAAGCACTGGCCGCCGTCAGCATTCGCCAGTATGAAAAAGCGGTGACATCCTTGAGCGAGTACAACCGCACCTTAGAGATGGGAATGCAAATTCTCCTGAAAAACAACCCAGAAAGTTTAGTCGGCATGAAACCCTTTCCCACTCATCGCCTCGGGGTAATTGCCTTCGGATCCGATCAGGGGATGTGCGGTCAGTTTAATGAACGTATTGCCGATTTTACCCAGCAACAAATCAATAGTCTTGCCATTCCTCGCGATCGCTGCATTGTGTTAACGGTGGGGACGCGGATTCGCGATCGCTTGGAAGCCGCCGGACAGAAAAGTGAGAGATGTTTTATCGTACCAGGATCTATCGCCGGGATCGTGCCGATCGTGCAAGAAACTGTATTAACTTTAGAAACATGGCGACGCGATCGGCAACTCGACCAAATTTTAGTGTTTAATAACCGTCCCATTTCGAGCGCCACCTATCGCCCTCACCAACAGCAAATTTTTCCCATTAATCTCCCTCGCTTGCGACAGTTGCAAGGGCAAAAATGGAACTCTCGCACGCTCCCTGCATTTACCATGAGTCAAGAACGTTTAGTTTCTGCTCTCTTTCGTCAATATTTCTTTGTCTCGCTTTATCGAGCCTGTGCGGAGTCATTAGCCAGTGAAAATGCCAGTCGTTTGGCTTCAATGCAGATTGCTGAAAAAAATATCCAAGAACGCTTGAGCGAACTACAAGCAGAATTTAACCACCAACGCCAAACGTCGATTACGGAAGAACTTCTCGATATTGTTTCGGGCTTCGAGTCAATCCATCAATCTTAATCTCAATAACATTGCTCTTGCTCTAATTTTATAAATTCAATCCTAAAGCTACAAGGAAGCGACTTGGCGATCGCCAACCATAGCACCCTTGCTAATAAAACCTGAGTTCGGGTTAAGCCAAAACCCTGACCTCGACTGAGATTGGAAAGCCTATCGGTTGTTACCCCATCCTGACGATCGCCGGAACAATGCGATCGCAAGCTAACCCCCCTCCGATAATTAAAATTCGTTCTCCCGATCGCACATTCGCGGTAGCTAAAATGATAATCATTATCATAATAGGTGACTCGGAAATCACTCAAACCCCCAATCCTGTTATCCTCGGTATGTCAGAACTCCCAAGGCCGTGAAAGAGTATCGCACCTTGGCCAAAGTCGTTTTTAAAGTCGCGATTTTGGCAGTTCCGGTCGCCTGTTCTCGGCGAATTTGTTATCGGGCGATCGCGACTATACTAAAAATATGACTGAATTTGCAGACTGGAAAAAAAGAACTGATGAACTCGATCGCTATTTCTCCTAGAAAGGCACTCAATAAAGCATTTCTGAAGGTTAAACCCGATCGCGAGACGATCGAGCGATTTAAGCACAATTTGTTGCAATTGATAGATGATATTAATGAGGCCGAGTCGGAAGAGTTTCATAAAAATCTTGCGGTTAATTTTCTCAGAGATACTTATTATCATTCCAATTATTTTATTAATACCAAAGGACGCACGGATCTGGTCATTCATAATGATAAGGATGCACAAAGCAGCGTGGGGACGATTTTGGAGGCGAAAAAGCCAACCAATCAAGGGGAAATGATTCGCATCGATCGCCTCAATGCGAAAGCATTACAAGAGTTGCTGTTATATTTTTTGCGGGAACGCATTCAAGGCAATAATTTAGAAATCAGGCATCTGATTGTGACCAATATTTATGAATGGTTTATTTTTGATGCTCGCATTTTTGAGTTATATTTTGCAGGCAATAAAGCGTTAGTTCGGCAATTTAATGATTTTGAAGCGGGGAGACTATCGGGACGGAAAACCGAGTTTTTCTATCAAGAAATTGCGCGTCCTGCGATTGAAGCAGTGGCGGGAGAGCTTCCGTTTACCTATTTTGATTTGCGGGATTATGAAGCAATTTTAAGGAGTGAGGGAGAAGAGAGCGATCGCGAGTTAATTTCGCTGTTTAAAATCTTTTCGCCGGAACATCTGTTAAAGTTACCTTTTACCAATGATAGCAATAGTTTGGATCGGGCATTTTATAGCGAGTTATTGCATATTATTGGTTTGACGGAAACCAAGCAAGGAAGCAAGAAACTCATTCAACGGAATAAGGATCGCGATCGCCAGATCGGTTCTTTGTTGGAAAATGCGATCGTGCAGTTGGATAGTTTGGATAAAATTGCTCGCTTGCAGGATCGCGATCGCTTTGGGGAGAGTGATGAGGAACAACTGTTTAATGTGGGGTTGGAATTGGTAATTACTTGGGTGAATCGCATTCTCTTTTTGAAGTTGTTGGAGGCGCAATTAATTGCCTATCATCAAGGCGATCGCGCCTATGCTTTTTTGAATTTGGAGAAAGTGAAAAATTATGACGATCTCAATCGTTTATTTTTTAGCGTTTTGGCAAGAAAGGATGAAGAAAGACAGGGAGAAATTAAAACAATTTTTGCTAATGTTCCTTATTTGAATAGTTCTTTGTTTGAACCGACGGACTTGGAACAAGAGACAATTGTTATGGGCAATCTTCGGAATGAAAAATTATCGCTTTTTTCGGTAACGGTGTTAAAAGATAGTCAGGGAAAGCGGCGATCGGGAGAAATGAATGCGCTGGAATATTTATTTCAGTTTCTCAATGCTTATGATTTTAGCAGTGAGGGATCGGAGGAAATTCAGGAAGAGAGAAAAACCTTAATTAATGCGGCGGTGTTGGGTTTGATTTTTGAGAAAATTAATGGTTATAAGGATGGTTCTTTCTTTACGCCCGGGTTTATTACGATGTATATGTGTCGGGAAACGATTCGCCGTGCTGTGGTACAAAAGTTTAATGAGATGAAGGGTTGGAATTGTCAAAATTTGGCGCAATTATACGATCGCATTGAGGATAAGGGGGAAGCGAATGCAATTGTAAATTCTCTAAAAATCTGCGATCCTGCGGTGGGATCGGGACATTTTTTGGTGTCTGCTTTGAATGAAATGATTGCGATTAAAAGCGAGTTGAAGATATTGCGCGATCGCGAGGGGAAAACGTTACGAGATTATCAGATTGAGGTAAGCAATGATGAGTTAATCGTGACGGATGATGATGGGAAGTTGTTTGAATACAATCCCAAGAATAAGGAGAGTCAGCGCATTCAGGAGACTTTGTTTCACGAGAAACAAACAATTATCGAAGGGTGTTTGTTTGGGGTGGATATTAATGTTAATTCGGTGAAGATCTGTCGCTTGCGGTTGTGGATCGAGTTGTTGAAAAATGCTTATTATCGTCGGGATAGCAATTACAAGAAGTTGGAAACGTTACCGAATATTGATATTAATATTAAGTGCGGGAATTCTTTGATTAGTCGTTTTACGTTGGATGCAGATTTGCAGTTAGCATTGCGGAAAAGTCAGTCGGATATCGAAACCTATCGCAATGCAGTGCAAACTTATCGCAATGCGGAAAATAAGGCACAAAAGCGGGAGATGGAAGAATTGATCGCGGAGATTAAAGGGAATTTTCGTCAATCTTTGTTTGAACGCGATCCGAAAAAGAAAAGGCTGAGAAATTTAGAGTCGGAGGTGAATCATTTGGAGAATCAGTTATCTTTATTTGAGGAAACGAAGACGGAGAAAAAAGCACGAGAGAAAAAGATTGCTAAGTTAAAGAATGAGATTGATAAGTTAAAAGTTGAGATTGAAGAGATAGAAAGTGGGAAGATTTACAATCATTCATTTGAGTGGCGTTTTGAGTTTCCTGAAGTTTTGGATAATGAGGGGACTTTTATTGGGTTTGATGTGGTTATAGGGAATCCTCCTTATGTATCCTTTCAAAATTTAAAAAGAATTGATAAGAAATCAGCCGATCATTATAAAGCAAGTTTTCAGTCAACCAAGTCTGGTAATTTTGACATTTATGTGATTTTTATAGAATTGGCTGACTTAATCACAAATAATAACTCAAATGTATCCTTGATTTTACCAAGTAAATTTTTAACTACCAATTATGGTAAAAGTATTAGAGATTATTTAATAGAGAAAAGTTTAATTTCAGATATTATTGATTTTGAACATCATCAAGTTTTTGATACAGCCACAAATTATACCTGTATAATATTCCTGAACAACTTAAAGAAATCATTATTTAATACTTACAAAATTGAACCATCAAAAATACTAGAAATAGATTATCCCAAAAACTCTGTTACATATTCAGAAGTATATTCAAAAACATGGACATATAGCAATGATAAAATATCACAATTAATTCAGAAACTTAAAACTCAATCTATCTGTTTACAAGACATTCCATGTGCAATTTCTCGAGGCTCAAGTACGGGGAATGATAAGATATTTGTTTTAACGTATAAAAATGATACCTTCATAAATGGATATGGAGAAAATCTTGACATAGAATCAGATCTTTTGGTAAGACCGATCTATGCGACAGATTTTAACAGATATATTTTTAAAGGAAAGACAGAAAAATATTTGATATTCCTTTATGATATTAATTCAAAACAATATGATCTTTTTGAAGAAATTGAAATAAAACAAAAATATCCAAAAGCATATGAATATCTATTAAAAAACAAAGAAAAACTTCAAGAAAGAAAGCAATCTAAAGTATGGTACGCTTATAGTGCATCTAGAAGCCTAAAAAATCATGGTGTTTCTGATATACTAATTCCATTACTTGCTGATAAAGGTTTATTTACCTTAACCCCTAAAGATGATATTTACACTCTAATGGCAGGCGGAGGATTTAGTATTTCCATTGGAAATAGATCAATTGATAAAAACTTCCTATTAGCTCTTTTGAACTCAAATTTATTATTTTTTCTACTATATAAAGAAAGTAATAAGTTTCGCAGTGGTTATATTACTTGCACAAAACAATATTTTAAAAATTTACCAATTAAAATCATCAATAAAAATTCACAAAAACCATTTATAGAGTTAGTCGATCGCATTCTCGAAGCGAAAAAAGCTGACTCTCAAACCGACACAACCCCATTAGAAAAAGAAATCGATCGCTTGGTTTACGACCTCTACGGACTCAGCGAAGAAGAGATTAAAATCGTCGAAGGAGAAACCCGTACATGAAACATGGGTTTCTGCTTCGTTCATTGTGATTCCTCCTCAATGGCAAGTCGCTGTCGGGCATCCGCGATCGCTTGTTGCAGCCGTGCTTGTAAGATTTCTTTGGGGGGCAAAATTGTGAGATATTCGGCAACGTGAATGCCGCTTCGATCTAACTCTAGCAGTTCGATCTGCTCTTGTTTTTTGCCCGCACAAAGAATAATACCGAGAGGGGGATTCTCGTCGGGTTCTCGTTCGTATTTGGCCAGCCAACGCAGGTATAATTCCATTTGTCCTTTGTAGCCCGGTTCAAAGTTGCCGAGTTTGAGGTCAATCGCGACAAGGCGCTTGAGTTTGCGGTTGTAGAAGAGGAGATCGAGATAAAAGTCGTCGCCATCGATTTGCAAGTGTTTTTGTCTGGCAACAAAGGTGAATCCTGCTCCCAATTCGAGGAGAAATTGTTCGATGTCTCGCAGGATAGCATCTTCGAGGTCTTTTTCGAGATAGCGATCGTTCAGTTGCAAGAAGTCCAAAATATAGGGGTCTTTCAGGAGTAAATCTGGGGAGATTTCGTTCTCTTGGCGCAGGCGACCCAAATCGTGGCGAATGGTGCTTTCAGGTTTGCGGGAAAGGGCGGTACGTTCAAATAACATGGAGTCGATCCGGTTTTGCAGTTGGCGGGTACTCCAGTTTTCCAGTTGGGCGATTTCGATATAAAAATCCCGTTTGAGGGGATCTTCGATTTTGCTGAGAGTGCGGAGATGCGTCCATGTCAATTTTGAACGCAGTGCGTTCACTTTCTCCAAGTCAGGGAAAGTTGTAGCAAAATGGACGCAATGATGCAATTGTCTGGCTCCCCATCCTTTCCCGTAGGTTCGCGTGAGTTGTTGGGAAAGTGTATTGATGATTTGCTTGCCGTATTCAGCGCGATCGCCTCGCAAAATTTGGTTGTGAATGCGATCGCCCACTTGCCAGTAAAGTAGAGTGAGTTCGGCGTTGACGGCAATGGCGGCGCGTTGTTTGGCTGCGTCGATGAGTTGGCGAATGTCTTGGAATAGCTGGCGATCGCTTTTCGGTTCGATGTTACTCATGCGACGGCCTCCTCAATGGATTGTTATTAGTTTACCTGAACTTTCATTTTTGTTAAAAAGATGAACCTTACCTTTCGACTTTTGGGTTACAATGATAATGATTATCATTCTATTTGCCTATGATTGTTGCTGTCAGCGGCCCCCCAGGGGTAGGTAAAACCCATTGGATTGCTCGACATCTTCGCCAAAATAACCCCCAAAACGCCTGTTACTTGAGTCCTAAGACGGAAACTCTACCCCTTGATGCAACATGGCTCGGGACGGAATTTCCGAACCTGAAAATGTTACCCTCTGAACTAGAAACGCAAGTGTTCGCTCTGTTTGAGGGAATTGTTTATCTAGAATTGCCTTGGTACTTGGACTTAGGGGGAATCGAACCCTTATTGCAACGCGCTGAGTGCGATCGCATCGCGATTCTCCCTCCCAATAGCCCAGAAACCCCTTGGCACAATTGGGCCGATCGCATTCACGCAGGAAACTCCCTCACTCTCTCCCCAGACTTCCATCAGCATCCCCCCCAAATTCATCGCATTCAACTCAACGGCAAAGTCTTTGATTTTGACAGTTTAGCCGTCTTTTGGTACGAACTCCTTCAAGGAGCCTATGGTGAAACAATCCGGGCTAAAGGTATTGTAGAAATTGCTAGCGGTGAAGCCGTTTACGGAGATTTTGTCCGGGGTCGAAGGAATGACGAATTTCCTGCCTTAGAGTGGCCGCAATGGCTGGATGGTCGTCCCCAACGGTTGAGTGGATTAGAAATTTGCGGCGATCGCGCAGCGTCTCCAGAGGAGAATCGCTTGCAACGCGATGCGATCGTCCAAACCCTCGAAGATTGTTGTCTCTCAGACGAACAACTCAACTATTATCAACAGCAAATCAGAGCATCTCTCGACCGAGAACCGGAGGTAACAGTGGTATGAAAATTGCAGTTATGTCTTGCATTCACGGCAATTATGAAGCCTTGGATGCAGTTTTACGGGATATCGATCGCCACAAAGCGGACAAAATTTATTGTCTCGGCGATCTCGTCGGTTACGGGCCCTTTCCCAATGCAGTCGTCGAACAAATTCGGTCTTTAGATATTCCCACGGTTCAAGGGTGTTGGGATGAAGATATTGTGGAAGGATTAAATGCTTGTGAATGTAGCTATCCCTCTCTCATTGCGGAACGACGAGGATATTTAGCGCATGAATGGACGAACCAAGAAGTTCACCCAGAAACCCGCGAATATTTAGCGCAATTGCCTTTAACTTTCAAAGAAGATAATCTCTGTTTTGTTCATGGTTCTCCCCACAGCAACCACGAGTATTTATTGCCGGAAATGAATGCTTTTGCTGCCTTAGAACGGGTTTTAGCCACAGAAACCGATGTTTTATTTTGCGGCCATACTCATATTCCCTATGCCCGAACCCTCGACAGTGAAACTTTACAAGTCAAGGTGAAACAACCCGCAACAGAAGAAGTTCGAGAATTGACTTTTAGTGCGCCATTGAAACGGATTATTAATGTCGGGTCGGTGGGAGAACCCCGTCACGGACGACCAAATGCAACCTATGTTCTTTATGATACGGACTCCCAAGCGGTGAATTTACGGGAAGTAGAATACGACTATCAAAAAACTTGTGCGGCGATTCTAGATAAGGGATTGCCCGCTATTTTTGCTTGGCGTTTGGCAAAGGGGTTAGAGTTTGCTGAAAAGGCCGAAGATGCGAGTCATGTCTGCGAACGATAAAGAAGAATTTTATCTCTCTCAAAGAAATTAAATGTACTAGAGTTTATCCAAAAAAAGATGATGTCTAATCAAGTTGAAGTTCCCAAACGAGGACTACCCATTACAATTATTACGGGTTTTTTAGGGAGTGGTAAAACAACACTACTCAATCACATTTTACAAAACGATCGCGATTTAAAAATTGCAGTCTTGGTGAATGAGTTTGGAGATATTAATATTGATTCTCAATTACTTGTTTCTGTCGATCGAGACATGATAGAATTAAGTAATGGTTGTATTTGCTGTACCATTAATGAGGGGTTAATCGATGCGGTTTATAGCATTTTAGAGCGCGATACACCCATTGATTATTTGATTATTGAAACCACTGGAATTGCCGATCCATTGCCGATTATTTTGACTTTTGTAGGGTCTGATTTGCGCTATTTAACGCACTTGGATTCGATTATTGCAGTAGTTGACTCAGAAACTTTTACCCTCGATTGCTTTGATAGTGAAGCTGCTTTACAACAGGTTGCTCTGAGCGATATTGTCCTCCTTAATAAAACAGACTTAGCGACAGAGAAAAAAGTTGAAGAATTAGAACAATATATTCAAACGGTCAAAAATAGAGCGAGAATCCTTCGCAGTCAATACGGAAAAGTCCCTTTACCGCTTATTTTAGATGTCGGATTAACGCAACCCGATCGCTATCAAAGACAAGGCGATCGCGAGCATCATCACCATTCTCATCACTTAGAAAATGATGAATTTATGTCCATGTCTTTTCAAAGCGATCGCCCTTTTGATGTCAGTCAATTTGAGAAAGTTTTAAATCGAATGTCAACGGAAATATTTCGTGGCAAAGGGATTCTTTGGTTTTCTGATACTCCAGAAACTCGTTATATCTTTCAACTCAGTGGGGGAAGATATGACCTAAAAGCCGAAGATTGGCTAGAAAAGCCAACAAATCAATTAGTTTTAATTGGCCGTCATATTGATACACAAGAACTTTATCAACAACTCGAAGATTGTCTCCAGACTTCTGCTGCTGAAAAGGACAAAGATGCCACCCATGTCTGCGAACGATAAGAGGATATTTTGTCTCACCCAAAATCAATCAAACCTAATAATTTCTACTCGGTTTCTTGTTTCTGTAAAACAATATATGTTATATTTCTTTACAGAAGTTTTTTCTATTCCTTGTTTTTCTTACTTCAAACGCATGACTTTTTTAACCCAACGAGAATCCGAACAAAATCCTGAAGAAAAATCTAACACTTTCCCTCCTTCTTTAAACACTGAGCTTCAACCTATTGTCTCTGAAGAAGAAATGCGTCAAGCCGTTCGCACTTTACTTTTAGGATTGGGAGAAAATCCAGATCGTGAAGGATTAAAAGATACGCCAAAACGAGTCGTTAAAGCCCTGAAATTCTTGACCTCTGGTTATCATCAATCTTTAGATGAATTGCTGAATGGAGCAGTTTTTCACGAAGATGCCAATGAAATGGTGTTGGTACGAGATATTGATTTATTTAGTTCCTGCGAACACCATATTTTACCGATTATAGGTCGCGCTCATGTTGCGTATATTCCTGATGGGAAGGTCATTGGTTTATCAAAAATTGCGCGAATTTGTGAGATGTATGGACGACGCTTACAAGTTCAAGAACGCTTAACATCACAAATTGCGGATGCTTTGCAAGGACTTTTACAACCGAAAGGAGTTGCAGTCGTCATTGAAGCGAGTCATATGTGTATGGTGATGCGAGGGGTTCAGAAACCGAGATCGTGGACTTCTAGTAGTGCAGTGCGGGGAATTTTTGCAGAAGATGCAAAAACTCGTCAAGAGTTTATGAGTTTAATTTGTCATAATCCTAGTTTTTAGAATTCAATCAGAATAATGTGGGCAATTTTAAGTGGAATTGAGGGGAATTTAACGGCCTATGAAGCAGTTTTAGCCGATCTGAAGCGGCAGACTGCGGTGGAAGCGTTGTATGTGCTGGGGGACGCGATCGGATTGGGTTCCAATAATAACGCAACAATCGATCGCTTGCGTTCCCCCAAACCGGGAGACCTCGAACCCCAAGTTTGCACGGGTTGGTGGGAAGAACAATGTTTTGCCTTGCACGCAGTTGGGACGAGTAGCGATCCGGTAGAATTGCGCGAACGCTATGGCAGTGACGCGATCGCGCAACTCTGGGATTCTGTCTCCCGCGATCGCGTACAATGGTTACGCAGTCTGAACTTTGGGTTTGTCGAGTTGGATTGTTTGCTGATTCACGGCAGTAGCGTCAGTGCCAGTGAAGAACTCAGTCCCAACACTCCCCCGTGGCTCATGTTAGACCGTTTGCAACGCATGGGAGTGAATAGCTTATTTTGCGGTCGTTCCGGTCTTGCATTTGAGTACCAGTTAGAAACCACTACCCTGAGTACGACTGTCACCACCTTGGGCGGTCAGCAATCCCCAGAAACCATCCAATCTCAACCCCGACAAGCGATCGGCGTGGGAAATGTGGGCAGGAAACTGGGTGAAGCAAGTTACGTGCTTTATTCTCCGGGAAGCGAACGCAATGCCGTACAATTCAAAACAGTCCTTTATTAGGACAAATTTTGGGTTAACGGCACGTGAATTGAAGAGATTATTGTTTTCTGGCAACATGAAAGCCAAAATCTGCTAATAATTTTGCCTCATCGATCGCGGTAGATTCTGTATTTTGTAGCAACTCTAGGGCTTTTTCGCTTTCATCTTGTTGGACGAGCAAAGCAATCGCCTCTTTCACAAGCCCCACTTTGAAAGTGTTTTCATATACATGACCTTCTGTTGATTTTCTTGACTCGATCGCATCGACTAAATGATATCCGCGTTCGATCTCGCCAAGTTTAATCAATTGAATTCCAATTCTTCCACGAATAAAATCCTGCCCCAATTCATGTTTTTTAGCAATTTCTAACGCTTCTTCAACGCGATCGAGTCGGGTTATTTTCGCTAAGATATCTGCCCATAATTTACCAGTCAAACCCGTGCGATCGCTCCAAAAATCTAGAATCTTATCAATCTTCTCAGGTCGTGTCGCGTTCGATAATATTACTTCCCATACTTTGGTACTTAAACCCGAATAATGATCTCGCAAACTCGTGCGATCGTCCCAAAAGTTCAGAGCTTGGTCAATTTTTCCTTCTTTAGCAAAATGAGTTCTAATATTAAATAAAGACCACGGTTGCTGGTATTCGGAAATAGCATTGAAAACTTGTATTGCTTGTTCTTCTTTATCAATTGCCATTAGATGTAGAATAAATTCTTCACATAGACTGGAAATAGTACATAATGTTTGATAAGGCAATAAAGTTAAAAATCTAGCGATCGCTTCTTCTGTTGTATCGTCGAGAAGCCTTCTTTGAGCGATTGCCACTTCAATCAATGTATTCGATTTTTCTATGTCATCTTTAGGGATGAGTTGTATGAGTTGTTTTGCTCGTTCAAATTCACCATTTTTCACTAAAGCTGTAGCAATATTTTGTAAGTAGCTTGTTTGAAGGGAATCCTCGATAAATATTTCTTTAGGTGTTGAATTTCGGCGATCGGGAATCTGAAAAGGATCGGTTAACTTCCGAGCAATCAGAATTGCAAAATTATACTCTCCCATTTCTAACAATTTATGAGAAATCATACTCCATATTGGCGGAGCTTCAATAACATCAATTTTATGTGATATTTCTTGTGAAGCTATCCATATTTCTCGAACTTCTTCAACTCGTTCGGACTTCTCTATAATTTCTTCAAAAGCATCAGTTTTATAATACGCAACAGCTAGATAGGGTTCAGACATTCCATAACAATTCCTTAAGTCTTTTGCAATATTTAGAGCAGATTGTAACTCAAATATACGACTGAGATTTTGGGCAATTTGAGACAGAAGAAGATGCTTTGGACTATGGCAAGAACCATTAGATAAAGAACCATGAAATTCTTCTTCTGCTTTGGCAGCGCGAGCAGCCTCAAGAAGAATCTCTCGAGCCGATTCTAAATTATTTCGGTCGATAAAAACTTTTGCAATTTCATGCAGGGCTTCAGCACGAGCGAGAGGAGATGCGATCTTACGAGCCTCTTCTAAAGCGCGATCGTAAAATCCTGTTTGTACCATACTTGTGACGACATCTCGCAACAATCCATCTTGCCGATATTGGTTATTGTAAAAACCTTCTTGTTTGTACTTGCTTAATTTCAACGCACGATCGAAAACAATTTTAGCACGATCTGTAAAACCAGCTTTTGCTAACTGAGTAGCAATATAAGAGAGTGTTTCGATCGATTTGTAATTTCCCTCAATTTTTTCCCAGCGTTCTAATGCAAGATCAAATAATGTTAAAGCCTCTTTTTTTGTATCTGTTTCTGATGGAAAACTATTCAAAAAAATCATGTGAAAATCAGATTTTTCTGGCGATGTCGGCTCGAAAGATTGCACAGATATTGGAGAAATAGTAACGATCGCAACAGATCCGAAAGTTATTCCTATGATATAAGACCTTAATACTCGCATTTTCTTCTCGAGTCGTCAGAACTCAATAGGTGACAAAATTATTCTACAGCAATTTCAGTCCCTAAATTGGCTAGAGTTCGGACTGCAATCGCGGGAATCTCGATCTCAAAGATCGAGTTTAAGTCTATTTCTCCTTGTTGAATCAATTGACTGATTGTCTCTTCAACAGTTACAGGATCTAAATTTTCACCTTGTATCGAGTTTATATCCCTACCAATGCAACTCTCCAATGATTTGAGAGCTTACTCTGCAAGAATTTTATTTTTTCTCGGAAGGAGTCACTTTCCTTCAGTCATCTAACTCTGCCAAACACGCATTAAGCTGTTGTTTAATTAAAGACTCATTCAGATTACGCCCGATGAATACAAGTTCATTTTTGGATTGACTCGTCCAATCATCTGCTTGTAGATCGTAGCGAGGTCCACTCAGTTGAAAAATATGTCGGTTAGGACTTTCTTGAAACCATAATATTCCTTTGGCACGAAATATATTATTTGATAATTGTTGGGTTAAAAAATGCTGGAATTTCTCAACTTCAAACGGGCGATCGCTTTGAAAGGAAACGAAATCAAAGCGATCGTTAGCTAAATGCTTATTAAGCGCAGATTTGTCCCGTCGAAAGTCAGAAATTTCACCTTGATAATTATCTATTTGAGTTAAACCAATATCCAAAATTAGCGGTAAAGGTACTTTTCCATATTCGCTGCGTAAAATTCTAAATCCCGGTTTAATATCTTCAATAAATACCTTTAACTCACTAATTTTTTCTTCAGTTGCCAAGTCAATTTTATTTAAAATTACTATGTCACCGTATCTGATTTGACTTAAAGCCGCTTCACTATCAAAATGTTTAACATCAAAACTGGCTGCATCTACAACTGTAATGACCGCATCAAGACGAGTTAAAAACTTTAATTCTGGACTCAGAAAAGTCAAAATAATCGGTAACGGCTCGGCTAATCCCGTGGTCTCAATGACTAAATAATCTACTTTTTCTTCTCGTTCTAAAATTCGATAAACCGCATCGACTAAACTGTCATTAATGGTACAGCAGATACAACCATTATCGAGTTCTACTATATCTGATTTCTCTGAGATGAGGAGTTGTTCGTCAATATTAATATCACCAAATTCATTGACCAATACGGCTATTATCAGCTTATCTTTATTCTGTAAAATTTGATTGAGTAAGGTGGTTTTTCCACTCCCTAAGAAACCAGTAATTATCGTTACGGGCATTCCACTTTTAGGTAAGGATGGCAGAGCATCGGATAGGGTGAAGTTTAGAAGAGTCATTTTTTTGAGTGAATTCGTTTCCGAATATTTCGATAATGATTATCAATTTATAATATACTGATAATGATTATCATTACAATAATTTGCCTATAGTCAGTCAGTGAACCCAGTCTCCGTAATTTGGCTCAATTGATTCCGAGATTGACCGAAACTTAGAAATGATAAAGCGATCGCTCAATTGCCGGATTCTCAGTCTTAATACTTGTCAATAATGTTTTGTAAAAGCTATCATTCTTGACATTTAGAGGATTAAAATTCTTTGAACGACACGCTCTATTTTTATTCTCTCTACTTTGTAGCTCCCTTGTCACCCCGTAAACTCTAAAACTCTTCAGAGCGCAGAATGGGAATAGAAATACGAAATTGAGTGCCTTCACCCACTTGGGAAAAACATTCCAGTTGACCGCCGTGTTTTTCGACAATAATTTGATAGCTAATGGAAAGCCCCAAACCCGTTCCTTTACCAATTTTTTTAGTGGTAAAAAAGGGATCGAAAATTCGCGATCGCGTTTCTTCGTGAATTCCGGTTCCATTATCGGCAATTTCAATCTGAATGCGATCGCCTGCTCGAGCGGTGCGAACCCAAATCGTAGGAATTTCCCCCCGAGCTTCCTCCTCATAGCGTTCCTCAATGGCATCGAGAGCGTTGGCGAGAAGATTCATGAACACTTGATTGAGAGGAGCCGGATAGCACTCGACTAAGGGTAAATTCCCATAGTCTTTAACCAGTTGAACGACATGGCGATCGCCATGAACTTTCCAACGATGTTGTAAAATTAAGAGCGTACTATCCAAGCCTTCGTGAAGATCGACGGCTTTAATTTCTGCCTCATCGAGTCGAGAGAAGGTTCGCAAAGAAAGAACTATTTTCCGAATGCGATCGCTCCCCATTCGCATTGATTCAATGATTTTGGGCAAATCTTCTCGTACAAAATCGAGATCGATATCATCAATTTTTTGACCGACTTCTGGGTTAGGAATGGGATTGGCTTTGTTATAAGCACCGATCAAATCGATCAAATCTTGAGCATACCCCTCGACATGAACGAGATTGCCAAAGATAAAATTAACAGGATTGTTAATTTCGTGGGCAATTCCTGCCACTAACTGCCCCAAACCCGCCATTTTTTCGCTCTGAATTAACTGCGTTTGTGTCTGTTGCAATTCTTTCAGGGTGCGGGAAAGTTCGTCGGCTTGAGTTTGCGTGGTTTTTAACAATTCTGCCTGTTGGAGGGCAATGCCCAATTGACTCCCGATTTGAGCCAGCAAATCGACCTCATATTCCTGCCAGTGGCGAGGTGCGGAGTTTTGATAGGTTGCCAGCAAACCCCAAAGCGTCTCTCCCTGCAAAATCGGAACGATAATGCAAGCTTTTGCTTCTAAGCGTTCGAGGAGTTGAATATGACAGGGAGAATATGTGGTTTGATAAATATCGTCAATCACTGTTACTTGATTGTGACGATAACGCCCGCCTTGGGTTTGTTGCAAAACGCTATCGACAATAAAAGCGCGGTCTTTCATTAACGGAGTCCAACCGGGTGCGATCGCTTCAGCAACGATCTGACCGCTCCAATCGGGGTTAAAGTGATAAATAACCACCCGCTCGCTTTCAAGGAGTTGTAGGGCTTCACGAGTCGTCGTCTCGAAAATCGTATCGATATCGAGGGAACGACGAATTCGATCGATAGTCCCCACAAGGGTTTTATGGCGTTGGGCGGCTTTTTCTCGTTCGGCGGCGATCGCCAGTTGAGCAGTTTGCGCTCGGGTTTGTTTGAGATATTCAGCTTGTTGCAGGGCAATACCGAGATGAGCGCCAATTTGGGCGAGGAATTCGGCTTCGTAGTTCTGCCAGTGACGGGGTGAGGAGTTTTGATAAGCTGCTAGCAAGCCCCAGAGGGTTTCCCCTTGTAGAATGGGAACGATGATATAGGCTCTAGCTTGGAGTTTTTCCAGCAGTTGGAGGTGACAGGAGGAAAACCCCGTTAAGTAAATATCATTCACAATCGCGCTTTCGTTGTCTCGATACCGTCCGCCGCGATTTTCTTGGAGAAAGCTATCTGTAATGGTAGATCGATGAGACTTTTGTACCAGAGGAGTCCAACCCTGCGCGAGGGATTCGGCGACAAACTCTCCACTCCAATCGTCATTAAAACGAAAAATGGCGACTCGTTCGGCAGCAAGTAATTGACGAACTTCTCGAGTGGTGGTACTAAAAATCGTCTCGATATCCAAGGACCGCCGAATGCGATCGATAACTTTTGCCAATGCTTGGTATGATTGGCGATTACCATTCCGAGAATTCTCTTGAGAAAGCAAGGAAGCCTCGACTGTTGCAGAGTAAGCGTGTTTCATAAGAGAAGATACCGCCGAAATTATCGAGATTGCGATCGTAGCAATCTCAATAACAATCTCAAAAAGAGAAATTTTGGCTAAAAATTTTGATTTTAAATAGATATTGATGATGAGGGATCCACCCTTCGATATGCGATCGCCCCATTTTATTAACTATACCACATTGTTTAGATTTTCTTTATGTTTCGCTAGTATTGAAGTAAATGCCAAGTCGATCGCCTTGGCATTTGCAGAAATTCTGCGCGACAATTAGTAGCGTCTAGTTCGAGGTTCGAGAGATGAAAACCCTGAAAAAAATTGTAGCGGGAATCTGTTTGACATTGGGTATCGGACTATCCGTTGTGATGATTGCGGATATGATTAATCCGGAAACGTCTTCTGAGGATAAGGAAGGTGCTTTTGCTGCATTGATGTTATTTGGACTGCCACAAGTTGCGTTAGGAGGCAGTTTAATTTGGCATTTGCAAAGCCAACATAGTCAGAAGCAAAAGATTCTGTTCCTTCAGCAAGAACAACTTTTTCTCGCATTGCTTCAGGAACAACAAGGAAAGATTACTGAAATCGAATGGGCTACTGTGGCGAAAATTCCTTTGGAGGAAGCAAAAATATATCTCGATCGCAAAGCAAATGAACTTAATGCCTATTTTCAAACAACAGAAGCCGGGGCAATTATTTATCAGTTTCCTCTGCGTCAAGTTGATTTATTGAATTCTAGCCCTTAGTTCACTGCTGTTTGGGTAAAGTAATCATAAATTCAGTATACTTGCCAAGTTCGCTTTCTACTTCTAGTTTTCCCTGATGTTGTTCAATGACAATATTGCGCGTGAGAAATAATCCCAAACCCGTTCCCTCTCCAATCGGTTTGGTTGTAAAAAAGGGAGTAAATAGTTTTTCTTTGATTTTGAGAGGGATGCCTTCACCGTTATCGCGAATACAGATGACAATTGTTGTTTCTCGATTGTAAGTTGTTAACCATAACGTGGGAGATTCTTCATCTAGGTTTCCGGTTTTATATTTAGTTTCAAGGGCATAACAGGCGTTATCAACTAAATTAATAAATGCACGGCTCATATCTCCTTCTGAGATATCAATTAAGTCCAAGGAATCATCATATTCTTTGCGGATATTAATAAAAATACCTTGTTTGCTGGCTTTCCGACTGTGATAGGCGAGTTGTGCGGCGCGATCGAGTAATTGATTGATATCTGTAGGCTGACGAGCAATTTCTTCCGAACGGGCGTGCTGCATCATACTATGAATAATACCTTCAACGCGCTGTCCTTGTTGGCGCACGATCGCAGCATTATTTTTCACGTCTTCCAGCATTTCTTGAAAATAAGCAAAATCTTTTGCGGGGATGAGATCGCGTTGTTTAGCTAACTTTTCTAAGATTTCTCCGACAATTTCTTCCGATGTTTCCGAACAATTCGTGACAAAATTAAGCGGGTTGCGAATTTCATGAGCAACCCCTGCCGTTAATAGTCCTAATGTTGCCAATTTTTCGCGATCGATAAGTTGCAATTGTGCTTCTTTCAATTCGGCTTGACTTTCGGCAAGTTGTTCCGCTAAAGTTTGTGTATATTGTTCCTTCTGTTCTTGATTTTTCGCTTTGCTGGCGAGAGCGCGATCGGATAAATCAATACGATTGAGATTAATTGCAGTTTGCAGGCAAAGGAAGTTTAATGCTTTTAATTGTTGTTGGGAAAATTTCTCTATTTTTTCTTCAGCTTCTAAATAAATAATCCCCTTGAGAGTATTTTGATAAAGGAGTGGAAAACAGGCAAAAAACAGAGGTTGATGGGTTTGAATATAAGAGTCTGC
>NZ_JCAMRX010000092.1:0-12377 GCF_059821285.1 Spirulina sp. LEGE 11439 | reverse complement strand
GAACTTGTGGCTCTTCGTGAATATCTGAAAAGCCGCCCTCCGCTTCGCTAAAGGACGGGGCTTTAAACCCAGTTTTTTTGGTAAATGTTTGGCGAGGATTTCTAGATCTGCACTCAATTTACAAAGAACTCAAACAGAGATCGCCATCAAACTATAATATTTTCTCTAAAAACTGTTTGGCGCGATCGCTTTTGGGATTGTTGAAAAACTCATCAGGCGGTGCATTTTCGGCAATTTTTCCCTCATCGAGAAAGAGAATGCGATCGGCGACTTCTCGCGCAAATCCCATTTCATGGGTAACAACCGCCATCGTCATCCCGCTTTCGGTAACGCCTTTCATGACCTCGAGAACTTCTTTCACCATTTCTGGATCGAGAGCCGAAGTCGGTTCGTCAAACAACATGATATCTGGTTCCATCGCCAAAGCGCGTGCGATCGCAACTCTTTGTTTCTGTCCTCCCGACAACTTAGACGGATAAACATTAGCCTTTTCTGCTAACCCCACTCGCCCCAATAATTCCGATGCTTTCTGACGCGCTATTTCCTCTGAAATTTGTTTAACTTTTATCGGCGCGTACATAATATTGCGTAATACTGTCATGTGAGGAAAAAGGTGAAAATGTTGAAAAACCATCCCCACATTTTGACGCATTTTCATGACATTAGTTTGAGGATTGGTGATTTCAACGCCATCAATATAAATCTTTCCCGATGTCGGTTTTTCCAACAAATTCAGACAGCGCAGAAAAGTTGATTTTCCTGAACCTGAAGGACCGATCGTCGCGACGACTTCTCCCTTAGAAATTTCTGTAGAAATGTCTTTCAAAACCTGCAAATTTCCAAAGGATTTCACCAAGCGATCGACGCGAATAGCAACATGATTATCTGACATAATTTCCTCTTTTTTTGTACTGGCGATCCAGTTTTAACTACTCCGACGCAGGCGATTTTCCAATATGGTCGAACTCACGGTCAGTACCATGACCAAAAGATAATAGATAACCGCAACGAGTAATAATGGCTCAAAGTAAACATACTTCTCTGCACCGACAATTTGAGCGCGACGTAAGAGATCTTGAGCGCCAATTGTGGAGACGAGAGCAGAATCTTTTAAAAGCGCGATGGATTCATTTACCAATGCTGGTAAAATATTCTTAATGGCTTGGGGTAAAATAATATCCAACATCATCGGTCGGTAGGTCACGCCGAGGGACATTGCTGCTTCAGTTTGTCCCTTATCGATCGCTAAAATTCCCGCACGAATCACCTCAGAAACATAGGCTCCTGAATTGAGGGAAAAGGTAATCACCCCGGCTGCAAAACCGGAAATGTCATAACCCGTTAATTGCGGTGTTGCAAAATAAATCAACGATAATTGAACCAGCAGAGGTGTTCCTCGAAAAATCGAAGTATAGGCTAGACCAAACCAATAAAGAGGTTTCGCACTGGAAATTTTACATAAAGAAAGAATCGTTCCCCACAAAAAACCAAAGAATGCCGATAGGAGTGTAAATTTGAGAGTGACAACAATCCCGGTTAAAATGAAAGGAATTGAGGGTGTAATTCTCTCAAAATCCAGATTAAATGCGGCGAAATGATAATGAGAAATAATTTCAGCAATTGCGAGATTCATTGTTTGTTTAACCTTAAATTATTCCGCACTATTGTTTTGGTTTTCATAGTAATCCTCAAACCATTTCGTCACTAATTGCTCTAATTCTCCATTTTCCTGCATTTCTTGCAAAACGGCTTCAAATTTTTCTGCTAACTCAGAATCTTTAGGAAAAGCGATCGCAGATCCGGATAATTCTCCACTCTCTTCAATGTTAGTAAAAACTAAATCTGGGTTAGTATTAATATATCCTTTCGCCACAGTATCTTCAATAATCGCCGCATCAATCCGTCCTGCTTTGACTTCTTGGATCAAGTCGCTAATTTTATTGCGAGGTTCGAGGGTAATATCGCCAATTTCTTCGGCTTTCCCTTTCGCTTCTTCTGCTTGGGTCGTTCCTAATTGAACGCCAACTTTTTTACCGGCGAGGTCTTGATAGCTCTTATATTCCGATCCTTCTAATGTCACAATTGTATTTTTAGCATCATAATAAATACTGGAAAAATCCACACTTTGTTTGCGTTCTTCTGTGGGAGTCATTCCCGACATAGCAAAATCAACTCGTTCGGATTGTAATGCCGGGATAATGCCATTAAACTCCATATCTCTGACTTCGAGATCGTAACCGAGTTCCTCTGTAATATACTTAGCAATATCAATATCAAAACCGATGGGTTCTCCTTCTCCTTTGGCAGTTTCGTAAAACTCGTAAGGAGGATAATCGGCAGATGTTGCCATCACTAATTGTTTCTCTCTGCTATTTCCTTCTTCAGAATTGCCACATCCTGCGATCGCTCCTAGGGAGGCAGCCAGAGTTAATGCCAAAATTAATGCTCTGCGTTTCATTATTTTATTATCTATAGGTCTTGTTGGCTTCTTAATTTACCAGAATTGCGTCACCTCAAATGGTATCTAAAGATTCTTTACGACTTCGAGAGGCCAACACTTTGATAATGTGACTCACTCGAGAGCGGGCGCAATTTCAGGCAGAGGAGGAGGTTCGCTATTAAACCATCGACGATAGAGGTTTTCATAAGTGCGATCGGCAATTAATGCTTCTAATGCGTCGTCGATCGGATCGATATAGGGAGAATTTTTGGACAGAGCAATCCCATAATACTCTGTTGTTAGTAAACCTCCCACAATTTTCAATCCATCTAAATTACCGATTTTAATGGCATGGAGGATTGTCGGAAGATCGTGAATAACCGCATCGATATTTCCGTTTTTCAATTCATGTAAAGCAAGAGAAATAGAGGAAAATTTAATCACCTTTGCGCCTTGTATTTTCTCGGCTCTTGTTGCTCCTTTTGCACCAATTTGTACGGCAATAATTTTATTTTTAAGATTGTTTATATTTTTAATTCTTTCATCTTCATCCCGAATCGCGATCGCTAATCCAGATTGAAAATAAGGGCGAGAAAAAGCAACGGTTTCTGCTCGCTGGGGCGTTATGGCCATGGCGCTAATAATTGCATCGATCTTTCCTGCTTCTAAGGCTGGAATTAACTCTTGAAAGGATATATCCTGATTGAGGGAAATTTCTATCTCTGCACGTTCTGCGATCGCTTGAATCAGATCGATGTCAAAACCGACAATGCGATCGCGATTTTCGCGCATTTCAAAAGGAGGAAATGTCGGATCGATGCCAATATTTAAAAGAATTTTACCTTCGGTACGATCGGCAATCGAACTACAGGCGATCGCGAAAAAACAAACGATAAGACTTAAAATAATACAGCCTAATTCCCTCAGTCCTTTGCGTTTTAACATTTTGCCCATTTTCTTTCAACCTATCATTTTATTCTGCCGCGATCGCGTTGAAATGCCGACAGAAAAGCAAAAAAATGAGGTTGTATTCTGAGAGTACAGCCTCATTTCCTTAATAATAATTAATTAACGCGGGTGCGCTCGACCTGCCTTTCTCGAAAAATTTACCACAGTCCTTGAATGGGAACCGGGGTGGTTGTGGGCAGAGGTCTTGCTGTCGGAGTCGAGTCAAAAGGTAAAGACACAGTGGAAGGACGCGGAGAGCTATCGAGAGAGCGCTCGTAGTCTGACCAAAGTGCTTGAATGCGGCTGCTGAAGTTACTGGGACGCGGAGGAATAGGAACAGTATGAGGAGCCAAACCCACAATTTTAGCACCTTCAATAAATACAGGCGTTCCTCCCATGAGATTGAGCGCTCCGAGTTGAGCTTGAGGTACGCCAACCCAAAGAAAAGGCTCTTGAGCGCGATCGAGTTCAACGAGAACTTGGGTTCCGACCACGCTCTTAACAATTCCTCTAACTCGGGGGGCGCGAGGGGCGCTTCTTTGAGTCAACAAGATAGGCTCGTCGGATTCAAAACTCAAGTTCGTATTGGACTCTGCGCGAGCCGTTTCTGCTGCGATCGCTCCCAGCAATAACGCGAGTACGGTGACAAGCAGGCTCAATTTTGTCTTTTTGACGTGCATCTTAACACCTACACCATGAAACGATTTACTAGGGACTATGATATTGATTTGAGAGCAGAATTGAAAGTCTTTGCTCGATATTCATTTTTTACTGTCCCCATTTCTAGTCAGGAACTAAGTATTTATAGCTAAAATAGGAGCAGTGACGGTCGTTCGTTTTTGAGGGGGGGGTGACATGAAGCCAATGGCAATTGATACAGCTCGAGCCAACACATTTGGCGACTGGGCTTATCTGGCGATCGCGCAACATTACCAGAAAATGCTCTCCCATGAAGCCGGAGTCCTAAGCGATCGCGATCCTGAAGAATTACATCAGATGCGAGTGGGGATGCGTCGTTTGCGAACGGCATTAGTGGGATTTGCAGCGGCCCTCTCTTTGCCAGCAACAACGGGGGAAAAGGTTGTGGGACGAATCGCTCGGGTATTGGGAAAGTTACGAGATATTGACGTACTCGAGGAAATCCTGAACACGGAATACTACCCTCAGTTGCCCAAAGCTGAAGGCAAGAAACTCGATCGCATTCTCAAAACCCTAGCTCAAGAGCGCCGACAAGCCTTTAAAGCCGTGAAAACCGTCCTGCACGGGAAAACCTATCGCAAGTTAAAAAAAGGCTTAAAATCTTGGTTGAAAACCCCTCGCTATACTTCAATGGCTTGCGTTTCCATCGAACTCGTTTTACCGGATTTGTTGCTGCCTCAATTCAGTCAATTTTTCCTGCATCCGGGATGGGGAGTGGGTGGGAATATTGGCAAGATGTCAGGAGAGACAATTTCGATCGTACCTGCCGCTCCGTCTACGGTTCGTCATATCTTGGCACGGCAAGAACAAATCCTCCACGATTTGCGTAAAGAAGCCAAGCGCACTCGCTATCAAATGGAACTCTTCCTACAGTTTTATGGCCAGGAATATCAAAGTTATCTCAAAGATATCAAACGGATGCAAAGCATTCTCGGCGATATTCAAGATAGTTTTGTTTTGATGGAGTTTCTCAATCAATTTTTTAGTAAGTCTTTCCAAACTCATCTGCCAGTTCTTGCTCAGCATCTGCAAAACGTTCGCTGGCAGAAATGGAATGCTTGGCAGGAGCTGCAATATAAATTTGTGTCCTCGAAAACGCGACAAACTTTGCGAGAAATCGTGCAGCATCCGCAAATCTCTTTACCAGAATTTCCTGCTCCTTCGGCTTCTCCCGCTCTTGCGATCGACTCTCTGGTTCTCTCTTCTGGTACTGAGCGATCGTAAACCAATCAACCCATAATCAACCACTCAATTATTTCTTTACCTTCCGTTTACCTCTGCGATTTACTTTGGAACGGAACGGTATGACATTTTTTTAACGTTCAATGATTAAGAGTCTCAACAAATATTATGCTTCTAACGCCTCAATCTATTAATTGCCTCCCTCACGAGGAATCCCGAGAAGAGCGACGCTTGCATCTCTATCATCGCGGGGAAACCATTCCTTTAGATGAGGGGGGTGTATGGCAGGTTTATCGCGGCTTGGTGCAACTCAATACCTGTCATTCTAGTGGTGAAGAAGTGCTGTTGGGTTGGGCAGGTCCGGCCGCATTCTTTGGGCTGTGGTTAACTCGTTTGGAATTTTACGAAGCGAAGGCGCTAGCGGATGTTTATTTGCGCTGGTTTACTCTTAATGAGATTCAATCTTCTCCCACGGTAGCGACAATGGTTTTAGAGAGTACGACTCGACGGCTGCGACAAACCGAGGCACTTTTAGCGATCGCGGGATACCGTCGCGTTGAAGATCGTTTGGCACAATTACTCGGCCTGCTGGAAGCAGATATGGGGGTGGCAACAGAGGAGGGAATGCGCTTGCAAGTGCGTTTTACCCATCAAACCATCGCCAATGCCATCGGCACGACTCGCGTTACCGTTACGCGCTTATTGGGCAAGCTACAACGCTCGGGCTGCATTCAAATCGATCGCGATCGCCACATCACCCTGAAAAATACCCAATTTTTCCGCGAAAGTTAAATGAATATTGGGGAAAACTGGGATTTAAGTTAATGCTTAATTTTAAATGAGATAGACTCTCGGGGTGGAGGCGGTTTGGGAATGACCCGAGGCAACGGTTCGGGGGATTTTTCCGAGGAGTCGGAGTTTAAAAGAGAGGAAGCATTCCCTCGTAGAAATGATTTGTCCGCATTGGACGCGATCGCTAAGAAAACTCCCAGACCCAAATAAACGAAAAGGGGAAGGTGCATCGCTCTAAACCATTGATAAAGCTCTACACTCCCAAACAGTAAAAGAAAGCTAATCGACCAAATTTTCATAATGATTTGCCCAACGCATCCAACTATTTTACCGATTACCGAGGGCCGATTATCCCGAAAAAAAACTGAGGCGCGATCGCCTTGCGCCTCAACATTAATCTTTTCTCAGCATTTTTTCGCCAAAAGTTTGTTCTTCCGTCTTAAACTGCCGCCGCAACTTTAGTTTCAACTTCGGGACGAGTCAAGCGTTCGTAAGTTTCCCGCATTTTCAACCCCACCAAAACTTGGAAAAGTCCAGTGCCATTGTTCGATCCCGGATAATCTTTATGCTTGAGTAACAATTCTGTCATCTCCCCATAATAGCGAGTCGAAGTATTGCTCAAATGACTTTCAACGTAAATCATCTCTTCGAGATTATCAAATTGACCGTCTACCTCGAGCAAAGAAACTTCATTGCCCATAAAGCTATCGGGGCCATAGTACATTTTGATGCCGGGATAAGTACAAGTCAACTTGCGCCCGCAAGGCCGCCAATCAATCGTAGATCCTTCATCAAACAAGTAAACCGGCTCGAAATGAGTCACCTCATCTTTTTGCACCAAGCGAACCCGCAGGTATTTACTTTCCTTATCGTCAATTAATTTGGTGGGTAAAACCTGAATCACCACGTCGGCAAATTCTTTCTGCGGCTCGATATAGGCCTTAAAATCGGGTTTTCTGGCATTGATCGAAGCGAGAACGTCTTCGTAGGTGTGACCCCGCTCTGCCATATCCCGTTGGATCTTCCAGTTAATTTTGACCTCATCGCCAATATCGAGGTAAACCCCAAAATCGATTAATTCGCGAACCCGTTGGTCGTAGAGGGGATGCAAACCTTCAATCACGATCACTTTATTGGGTTCGACGCGCTCGGTAGGGTCGAGTTCACCTGTTTCGTGGTTGTAAATGGGCTTATCAATGCCTTTCCCAGCTTTCAGATCCTTAATTTGCTCGTACATCAAGTCAAAATTATTGGCCTTGGGATTTAAAGCCGTTACCCCTGCTGCCTTTCTGCCCTTGCGATCGAGGCTGTGATAGTCATCCAAACAGATAACCGTCATAAACTCTTCGCCAAATAAATCGGTCAGACGGCGTAAAAAGGTTGATTTCCCGCATCCCGAGTCTCCAGCGACCCCTATGAGAACCACACGATCCGATTGTGCGATCATACCTTCCCTCTATATACAAAACAATTTTTTAACAGTGTCGAGCAAGCTGAATCGGTGAACCGCCAGATTTTTTCCGTCTGTTCCCCTTGATGATTCCTTTAACCGTTCTCCGGCTCCTTCTCATTGCCTCTAGGCAGTGATGGGGTCCTTCTCTTGGGAGGACAAGCGATCGGTAAAACATTAAGGTTAAACCTAGTTCCTATCTGGTAGGTATTTATACTAGAAACTTAAAGTGGATTTTACCAGAACGAGAGATTCTCCACAAGGTCAAATCGGCAGTCAAATTGGAATTCAAACCGGAATTCAAACAACTTACCCAGTTCTTATGCTAAGGTAGCGCGGTCATTTTTGTTAAAGAAAAAGTAAAAAAGATATCAACTTAACAGTCTTGTGTTTTCTCAGAGATTATTTTAGAGGTGGAAGTTCAAAGTAAGCCAAGACGTTCGGTTTGTTCGTTGCGATGATTCTACCGGCGCGATCGCGTACAACGTTCGAGGCGCGATCGCTCCCGACTGGCAAGGTATTGTCGGGGGTTCCTGCAATGCTAGGCTGAATATTACTGACAAAAAGCGCTTTGTTCTCCAAGGAGAGCAAAAAGTGTTTTGGTCAACAATAATATTCGATCGCGAAGTTGGGAGATATTAAAGCGAATGTACGAATCTCGAAACCGCAAATTTGTGTATGAGGTCGAAGGTCTGGCCTCGAACGGACAACTTAACTATTCCGTTCGCCCCGGTGGAAACGTCTTCATTACGGTGTCTTATAACCGGATGCAAGAGGAAACGCGGCGAATTACTCAACTGGGAGGCAAAATTCTCAGTATTAAGCCTTTAAACACGGCTGCCGAAACAACACCTGCAACGCCCAATCAAAAACCTATGACTCAAACTAAGGCAAAAGTTGATATTCCTATCAACCTCTACAAGCCCAAAAATCCCTATATTGGCAAGTGTACCGAAAACACGGAATTGGTTCGCGAAGGTGGAACGGGTACAGTTCGTCACGTGAAATTTGATATTTCCGGCGGCGATCTGCGCTATTTAGAAGGTCAAAGTATTGGCATTATTCCACCTGGAACCGATGACAAGGGAAAAGCGCATAAATTGCGTCTTTACTCCATTGCTTCGACCCGTCACGGGGACGATGTAGATGATAAAAGTGTCTCTTTGTGCGTCCGTCAACTGGAATACCAACACCCAGAAACCGGAGAAACTGTTTACGGGGTTTGTTCGACTCACTTATGTAACTTAGCAGTAGGGGATGATGTTGCCATTACGGGACCTGTTGGCAAAGAAATGCTCTTACCCGAGGATGAGGAGGCAACAATTATCATGCTGGCGACAGGAACGGGAATTGCACCTTTCCGAGCCTTTCTCTGGCGGATGTTCAAGGAAAAACACGAAGATTATAAGTTTAAAGGATTGGCTTGGCTCGTTTTTGGAATTCCCTATTCTGCGAATATTCTCTACAAAGAAGAGTTGGAAGAATTGGCCGCACAATATCCCGATAATTTCCGCCTAACTTATGCGATCAGCCGCGAACAGAAAAACGCAGATGGTGGCAAAATGTATGTACAGAGTCGGGTCAGCGAATATGCGGGCGAAATCTTTGACATGATTCAAAAAACCAATACTCATGTTTATATGTGCGGTTTGAAAGGCATGGAACCCCCGATCGCGGAAACTTTCACTCAAGAAGCCGAAAAAATTGGTATGGACTGGAATGCTAAGCGCAAGGAGTTGAAAAAAGCTCATCGCTGGCACGTAGAAGTGTATTAAGTTTTGCCATTTCACTTAATTTTCTTTTTCCCGAGTCACAGACTCGGGATTTTTTTTTGTGAGTACGGGAATTATATGAGTTTACGGATTTGAGTAACAGCATCGACTAAAATAACCGCAGCTCGTTCAATTTCTGCGTAGGTGGTAAATTTCCCTAAACCGATTCTCAGTGCGCCTTCGATCGCTTCTGGGGGAAGTTTCATTGCTTGCAGGACGTGAGAGGGGGTTTCTACGCCGGAAGAACAGGCGGATCCGGTGGAAATGGCGAGTTGGTGGCGAATGCGAGCGATAATGGCACTATTGGGGATGTTGGGGATAGAAATATGCAGGTTTCCAGCGAGGCGAGAATTGCGATCGCCATTAATTATTAAACCGGGAATATTTTCTTGTAAAAGTTGTTCGAGTTTGTCTCTAAGATGAGCAATTCTGATTTCATCTTCGTGCATTTCTAATTGTCTCAAACGACAGGCTTCTCCTAGTCCGACAATTCCGGGAACATTGAGGGTACCCGATCGCATTCCTTGTTGATGTCCGCCGCCAAATAGGAGGGGTTTGAGATGCGTTCCTTTTTGAACAACTAATGCGCCGATTCCTTTGGAAGCGTATAATTTATGGGCGGAAATGGCAAGGTAGGTGATTCCCCATTCTGCGAAATTGAGAGGAATTTTGCCGACGGCTTGGGCGGCATCGCAGAGGAAAGGGGTATTATAATTTCGGGCAAGTTTTGCGATCGCTTCGATGGGGTAAATATTGCCCATTTCGTTGTTGGCTGCCATGATACAGAGGAGAGATATACCGCTTTTAAGAACGGTTTCGAGTTGATTTAGGTCGAGATTTCCTTTGGCGTTGACAGGAAGGGTGATGAGTTGAGCGCGTCGTTGTTTTTCCAAGGCTCTACAGGTATCTAAAACGGCTTTGTGTTCGACGGTGGAGAGGGCAATTTTGGCAGGTTTATTGGGGTTTAAACTGCCTTGGATGGCGAGGTTTATGCTTTCGGTTGCACCGGAGGTAAAGATAATTTCTTTGGGGGAAGATTGGATAAGGTTGGCGATCGCTTTTTTTGCTTCTTTGATGGCTTTTGCGGCTGTGTCTCCATAAGTATGATCGATGCTGCTGGCGTTGCCAAATTCTTCGGTGAGGGTGTGGAAAATGCGATCGGCGACTCTGCGATCGCACGGGGTTGTCGCGTGGTAGTCGAGGTAAATTGGTGTCATGGGAGAGGGAGATTTTGGGGTGCGATCTTTAATTTAGAGAAATTTGCTAAAATGGGTTAGCGAGTGCTTTATTCAATGTTAGTAAACATTTGGACTCGATTTATAAAAGTTAGTATAAGAGGATTTATTTGTTGAAATTACAATATCGTGCGATTGAGGGAACAAATCATAAAACTCGTCGTTTAGCTTATTTAACTACAATAACTGTTATTCTAGACCATGAGGGATTAAGCGAACGAAATTTTTTACAAAAAATCTGCCAATGGAGTCAAGAGCGTAAATTATTCCTCGAACAATATATAGTAAAAACAGGTGAAATTACCTTGACTAAACGAAACTCTGCTGCATTGAACTATACTAATTTAGGAATTAAATTAGGTCTAATTGCTCCAATCTCTGGATGTTACAGAAATACTCGTATTGGCTTAGTTCTTTCCAAGCTATCAAAATACGATCAAAAATCAAGCAATCCTTTTTATTTGACTTACAAAGAACGTTTGTTCTTTTTGTATGAAATTCTAGATCGAGATACAGATATGCTATTGCCTATTATCAATTATATTATAGAGAAACCTAGAACAACACTATCTGATATTCAAAAAAAATTTCAAGAATTATTCTTGGCAAGATTAAGTCAAAAAATAAATCTATGCCAAGATGATTTATTGCGACGAAAGCTACTTGACAAAAAAACAAATATACAGAAAGAATGGCTGAAACCTAGATATTCAGAACATTTAGTCCCTCCTCGTTTAAATTGGCTACTCGATCTTGGTTTTTTAGATGGTTCTGAATTTAAACGGCATCGTTGTATATTAACTAAGCAAGGACAGGAGTTTATCTCGAACTTACCTCGCGTAAATGATTCCGATATGCAAGATGTTAGCAAGACGTGGTTAAATCATCAATACTGGCAGCTAGCGACAGAAACTATTCTCAATCTTGATGAATTTACAAATTTTAATGAGGAAGAATCAACTCAGATAGATTTATTAGGGTGCTTACTGCAAGATACATTTTCTGTGTTTCGCAAATCCTTTGTCCCAAAAGTTTCTTTAATACAGGCTTTACTTTATATCAGCATTCGGTTATTGTTAGAAAATAATATCTGTATTTCTCCAGATTCTATCTCAAAATGGTTATCATTACCGCGTACATTTGGCAATCGTCAATATGTCGTTCGTTTATCTCCTAGAGAAAATGAATCCTATCTAATCTTTACAAATGTTTAAAAGAATAAAATGAAACCTTTATGTATTATTGATACTTGTTCGTTAATCTATATGAGTGAAGTAGAATTAGGTCGAAAGACCCTACATGATTGGCTTTGGGAAGAATTTACTGTTACCTATAGCAATACTGTATATAGAGAGATAGAAAACAATAAAAATAAAATGGAAAGAGACGCAAAACGTCAATGGAGAAAATATGTATCTAAACTTTCAAAACCAAAAAATACTAAAAGCATTCCAACTATTGAAAATTATGAAAGTATGTTATTTGGCTCCCAAATTGAACGAAAAAATCTCTCACGAACTTGTAAAAAATGCGGACAAGATATCTTTGAAATGCAAAGATTTACTCCGGATTTAACAATAGAGAAAAATAGAGGAGAACGGCATAATATTTGTCTTGCATTTCATAAGGTAATTAAACGAGAGTCATCGCAAATAATTTTTATTACAGATGATAAAATTGCTATACGCGATTATGCAAAAACAGTCTTTGATACATTTTATTTAGGTCAAATTTGGTCTTCACTAGATTTTGTTATATATTTGTTTATTCGCCATCAAAATAAAATGACTGCCAAAGGAGCGGAAGATGCGTTACGTGATATAGCGTTTCTTGAACATATGAGGTACAATATGAGGGAA
>NZ_JCAMRX010000039.1:0-62462 GCF_059821285.1 Spirulina sp. LEGE 11439 | reverse complement strand
GATGCCCTTTTCTCAACTTAGTTTTACATACTAAGTTCGGTAGACCCCAGAATATTATAGAGAAAGTTGTGGCACAATCCGAAGATGGATTGGAGAGATAATTGCTTATTTTGACCATCGAACGACTCAAGGAGTTGTGGAAGGAATTAATAATAAATTGAAATTAATTAAACGAAAAGGATACGGTTTCAGAAACTTTGATAATTTTAAAATCAGAGTTGGGTTGGATGCCCTTTTCTCAACTTAGTTTTACATACTAAGTTCGGTAGACCCGATAAAAGAATTTCTTGTTGGATTAAATCTTCTAAGATCAAAATAGGTTGAATATGTGTATTGGGGAGAAACGATTGAATCTCCATTTTTGCAAGTTTTACATCCCCTTCCAAGGAGATATTATGACGTAATTTAAAAATAAACTGTACTGGTTGCTGACTCATCGACAAATATTATCCAAGTAAGTATCAAGACCTATAACTGCCTTTAATGATTCATCCATATAGACTGACTGTGTAAAGCAAATAATTGCATCGTAGAGATAAAAAAGATCGGCTCGATCAAAAACTGAAAACTTTCTGGAAGTAGGATTTCTCTGGGTTTTTAAATGGAAAGTCCGAGAATATTTTTCTTTAGTCCAAATTACATCAACCATTTGAGCCAAATAGCGATCAAATGTTCGTAACGGAAAAAAGTTGGATGCTAAAAATAAGAAAATCTACATCAGCTTGCCTATCTTTGATTTTACCGATTTTTGTTCCCGGAGAATTGACTTTAATAATTTCAGATAAAATTTCACAAGTTGTATCACCACATATTTCTCCAATCGTATCAGAACTCGGTTTATTAGAAACAACTTTAGGTCTTAAACTCCTATGAACACTACATCGAGGGCAGGTTTTAAGATAACAGAAATAAAGGGAAGATCCATCAGACAATTCACTTCCTTCGCAATATGCCCATCCTGCATCTGCAATTAAACGTTCTGCATATTTCGCACTGACGATTAGGTCAAAAAGTGCGCCAAGAGCTAGGTTGGGAGAATATTCACTATATTGAGTTTTTGTCAATCCATGATAAAGAAGACTATAAGAATGAAGGAATGATTGAACTAAAATCGTAGAAGGCGACGAATCAGATATTGGAACTAATGCCTTTTGCAATTCTGCAAACTTGCTAGTTTTCACGCTTTCATCAGGATCGTTAATGCCACAAGGCATATCTATGAAGTACGGATTTATAACCATTGAAGCATTACAAAAATACCATGGTTTTTTATTATACAACAAATTCATGTTTTACGCAACTCTAAACTCTTACTTTGTGCTATTGTAAGATTTCTCGATTCATGTTGTTCTCGTTACATTCTTCCTTTTAATTCTTGTTATGGTTAGAATGAGTAATAGTAACCTTGGTTTAAACTACCAATTTTTAAAGTTTTGCTAACCTTGCGTTAAATTTTGTCTGATTTATTTCTTCTTGAGAAATCTTTCAGTAAGGAAACTGCAATAATGGCCATTTGTAAAGAAGAATACGTCATTTTAAAGCATGAGTTTAAATTATACTATGCTAAAGCATGGCATGGCAAGTTAAAAGTCATTAAAAATTTTAATGGTAGATTATTAATCACAGCATCGGAAACTACTCCAATGCGAATCCCTATACAAGAATTAACGCAGCTTTGACGGAAATATGGCGAAAAAATAGGAGATAATAAAACGTCTCGATCTCGATCGGACCCTCGAAAACTGTCTCGCGATCGCGTATCTCTATTCTTTCTCGTGCATTATCTCCTTCTCACTGCAATTCTGAGTCTTGGTACAATCCTACGTTTTTGGCAACTCGATCGCAAACCTTTATGGGTAGATGAAATTATTACTGCTCTTTTTGGGTTGGGACAAGGATTTACAACGCTACCCTTAGAACAACTTTTAGCCATCGATCGCATCCCGAATATTTTTGTTTTAAATCCTCAAACTCGTTGCGGGGAAATTGCGGCTTATTTGGCTACGCAGTCCACTCATCCTCCTTTATTTTTTTGTGCTTTGCATCAATGGTTAGTCGGAATTGAAGGATGGGATATTTCTTTAGCATGGAAATTGCGGTCATTTCCCGCACTTTTAGGAGTCATGGCGATCGCGGCAATTTATCTGCTTAACCGTCTTGCTTTTTCTCGTCAAGCTGGGTTAATTGCTGCGGCAATGATGGCTGTTTCTCCTTTTGCGGTTTATTTATCTCAAGAAGCGAGACATTATACTTTACCTATTTTACTGGTTATTTTTGCCCTCTGCTGTTTAATCTCGATACAAAAGCAGCTTCAGAAAAAGCAAATCTCACCCTTTCTTTGGTTGTGCTGGGGAATCGTTAATTGTTTGGGAATGTACGTGCATTATTTTTATATCTTTGCCATTATTTCCCAATTTATCACGCTTTTTCTGATTCTCTACAGAACCCCAAAAATCAGCATTAATCGCCTTTTATTACCATTTATTTATGCGATCGCACCCTTTGCATTTTATATCCCGTGGTTTCCGATTCTCCTCGAGCATTTTAACAGCCCGAAGACCAGTTGGCTGCCTTCTCCCAATTTTCTCTTACCTATTCTGCAAACTCTCGGAGGATGGAGTGCGATGTTTATTACTCTTCCAGTAGAAAAACAACCGCTATGGTTACAAATCATTGCTATGGTTTTAACTTTAATCTTTATGGTATGGGCGATCGCCTATTTCTGGCAAGGTTTCCGCAAACTTTATATTTCTCCTAACATGCGAGAAAGTACCATTACCTTATCTTGTTTTACTCTCTGTGTCTTGTTAGAATTTATCGCAATTATCTATATTCTCGGCAAAGATATCAGCATTGCTCCTCGCTATCATTTCATCTATTATCCCGGTTTCTGCGCCCTCATGGCAGCCAGTTTCAGTACTGCATCATCTTCTCGTACTTCTCTATTTTCTTCGGCTTCTCTCTCTCTCTTTCTTGTTGGTATAATGGGTAGCTTATTCGTTATTTTTAATCTTGCTTTTCAAAAACCTTTTTATCCTCTAAAAGTTGCCCAACAATTTAACCAATCCTCCGATCCAGTCATGGTAATGATGGCACACGAAAACACCCTTGAAATTGCTTTAGGATTGAGTTATGCTCTCACTTTTGCAGAGATCCACCACGATCGCCCAGCTTATTTTACCTTTCTCAATAAAACTGATTTGGGAGGGTTTGAATATGTCTGGCGATCGCTATCCCAAGTTCCGATTTCCCCTGCTTCCTTCTGGGCGATCGTTCCCGGTTATGTGGAAGAATCATACCCTCGGGAAATTGTTCTCAAAAATAGCAAATGTCAAATAGAGCCAACAGAACATTATCGTACCGGAGGCTTTCCCTATCAGCTTTATCACTGCGATCGATCGCAGCAGTGAGATATTTAGCTTTAAATATCAAGAGGCCAATTTTTATCAATTTTTCTATATTGGCAAATCCAGAAAATGCGGTCATCCTAGAAGAGTAAGCAAAACAGAGGGATTCACGATGAGTAACGCAAGTATAACCCTGAGCTTTGACGATTTACAAAACGCGAGCAACCATAATTTCGCTTTCTTTCAAAATGTTGCAATTGATGTCAATGGAATAATCTACTCCCTGTCTACTTATCTTTTTATCACGTCATTTGCTTTATCGGAAGTTGAAGGGGATTATTCTGCGATCGCTGACTCTTTTTCCTCTGCATTAGAACCTCTTGGTATCTCTATGGATAATACGGGAATCATCACGCTGAAATTAGCATCATTGGCGACTTATGCTCAAACTGTATTAAAAATTGATACCGATGAAATTGATATCTATAGCTTTTTTAGGAACTATATTAAACGCAGTCAAACTGTCTCAGAAACGAAAAAAGCTATTGCGATCGCTTTGAATGTTTAGGTAGGTTCATCTTATCGCGATCGCTGTCAAGGAAATTGAGCCAACTTTAACCCATCAAAATTACGGTATCAATAACGTGAATTATGCCATTACTGGCCTCAATATCGGGTGCTAATACCGTTGCATTTTTCACCTCAAATGGTTCGCAACAACGAATTGGAATCGGCGAACCTTCCAGAGAGGTTAGTGTTTCGATATTTTGTAAATCTGCTGTAGTATAAGCACCGGCGACAACATGATATTTTAAAATACGTTGAAGCTGGGGAATATTCTGCACTAATGTATCTACCGTTCCCGGTAATAACTTCCCAAAAGCGTCATCATTGGGGGCAAAAACCGTCAGGGGTCCCGGTTGCTGTAATGCTTCTACTAATCCCGCAACTTTGACGGCTGTAACTAATGTTTTAAACGCATCATTACTGACCGCAATTTCGACAATATTTGGCATAATATTCCTCAACTTTTCTTGACTTTTACAACAAAATATGATAAGAGAATAGACAATTTCTCTAAGTAAATTTGCAAATTGATTTAACGATAGTTTTGGCTTTGAATATCGTTTAATCGTGCTTCAGGACGCAGAAAGCGATCGAGTTGTGCTTCAAAAAATTGGCGATTTTTTAATAAATGTTCTGGGTTGGGGTCATCTAATGGATAGAGCAATGCCACTCGCAAGGCTTGGAATACCGCCGAGGTCACATTGTACATCGATCGCTGAAATGTAATTCCCAATTGAATTAGCATATCATCTTCTCCTCGGCAATATTTTTGGTAATAATCCAACAAATAAGGTGGTAAAAAATGCAGCATATCTTGCATTAACAACGTAGGCGGAATTCCTGCCGTGCCAACCGGGAAAACATCGGCATAAAGAATGCCATAATGAAAGTCTTGTTGTTCGTTGGGAACTTGCTTTGCTTGAGCATTATAAGACTTCGTTCCTCGGAAAGGAGAGGTGCGATAAAACACGGCTTCAACATAGGGTAACGCGGCTTCATAAAGCCACATAAATCCCTTCGACTTGGGGATAATTTCGTAACATTCATCCCCAATGTAAACATGATGATAAATCGGTCTTCCTGCCGCAATAAAAATCCCATTGACGAGAAAATCCATCGCATCCGGTACGGTTTTAAAATCCCCTGCATCGTAGCGATCGCTCATCTCGAAAAATACCGGAGCCATCACTTCCCAAAATAGTCCCAAATTGGCATAGTAGGAGAGTTCGCGCACTTTTTCATAAAACATCTCTGGGAAAAGTTTATACAGTCCCAACATCAAAGGATTGCCCTTAAAATAGGCTTTGATGGCGCGATCGCTATTTTGGATGTATTCCTCGCTTTCAAGGTAATCGTTAAACTGTCCCCCCATCCCCTGATGCCAGAGCATCGCCCGCATACAGGCTTCGGCAAACTCCATATTAATGCGATCGTGCCAGAGGTGATGAAAGATTTTTGGGAGTTTTTTCTTTAACTCCCCTTTGTCCATAAACTCTAATAATTCAGGGTGAGCATTGGCTTCTCCTTTTTGCCAGACACGATAATCGGCAGTCTCTCCCGCATAATGATTGGGCAGATCTAAATATTCTTGGGGCAAAAAATATTTAAAAAAAGGTAAAGGATCGAGAAAAACTCGCTCGGCAATATAGAGCAGATCTCGCCAGTAGAAATCCATCGGTACCGCATAAGCCTTATAAATGCCGATAATTTGCATTAAATTTTCTGGCGTATCCGGTAACATCGAGCCACCTGCTTCGAGGCGATGGACGACCTCAGCATATTTGTGAGTTGAAGGTGGCAGTTTTGTTGCAGGTGCGTTGAGTGTTGCAGGCATTGTTTTAGGGTTTGTTATTGGTAACTGTTATCAATTTCGGCAATTTGAGCGATCGCAGGGCTATGTAATGCAGCGACAAAAGTATTAGTTGTGGGTTCCATCCACCGCAAGAGCCAGTTGGGTTGTACGCCTAAAAAGAGGACGATCGCCGTGAGGACTAAAGCCGGCCATTGTTCGCTGACGGTGAGGCGAGTATAGTAGGCGCGGGTGTTGTCCAGTTTCCCAAAACAGGTGCGGTTAATGAGGATGACGAAATATACCGCCGTTAACCCCGAAGACAGGATACAAAGCAGGGTGGGGATGGGGAAGGTGGCAAAACTGCCCTGAAAGACGATGAATTCAGCCGCAAAGCCTACGAGACCGGGGATTCCTGCACTTGCCATGCCGGCGAGAATGAGTAAGGCACTGGTGAGAGGAAGTCCGCGAATGGGATTCATTAAACCATTGAGGACATCGAGATCCCGGGTGCCGGTGGTTTGCTCGACAATGCCCACGAGGAAGAAGAGTAATGCCAGAATTAAACCGTGAGCGACCATTTGCGCGATCGCTCCTAAAACGCTCAATTGCGTTCCGGCGGCGGCAGCGACTAAAATATAGCCCATATGACCAATGGAACTATAGGCGACCATACGTTTAATATCCCGTTGAGCGATCGCGCTCATAGCACCATACATCACGCTCACAGTGCCGATAATCGCTAAACCCGGGGCGACGAGTTGCCATGTATCCGGGAAGAGTTGCAAGCCAAAACGCAAGAGTCCGTAAGTTCCCAACTTGGCGAAAATTCCCCCCAGTAAGATTGTGGTGGAAGGAGAGGCTTCAACGTAGGTATCTGGCATCCATGTATGCAAAGGAACCAGAGGCGTTTTAATACCAAAACCTACCAGTAAAGCAGTTAAGAGAATCAGTTGGGGAATGAGTTCGAGGTTTTCGACGTGAATATCGCTAAACTCAAAACTGGGAGATTGAGTGAGAAAGGTAATTCCTAAAAATCCAGCCAGTACCAGTAAGCCGGAAACTGCCGTGTAAAGCAGAAATTTGGTGGACGCATAGCCCCGCTTTTCGCCCCCCCAAATGGCGATGAGGAGATAAAAAGGAATTAACTCTAATTCGTAGAAGATGATGAAAAAGAGTAGGTTTTGCGCCATTAATGCCCCGGCGATCCCGGCGTTAATTAGCAAGATCAAGCTGTCGTGGAGGCGCGATCGCTCCAAGCTCGTCCCCCGACCGGTATAAAGGGCGATGGGGGTGAGGAGGGCATTCAACGCCAGTAAGGGCAAGGATAGCCCATCGACTCCAAGGCTGTAATTGAGGCCGAGGGGATCGACCCAGCGATGAAATTCGCTAAACTGGAGTCCGCCGAAGCTGAGGTCAAACTGACTGAGGAGATAGAGCGCCCAACCAAAAGATATTAAGCTGAAAACTGTCGCGATCCCTCGGCTGGCTTGGGGTTTGGGGTAAAGAAGAATGGCGATCGCGCCCAACAGGGGAATGACAAGGAGTGGCGTTAGCATTTTGTTAATTCAAAATTGAATTAGAGAAGATTTAAAAGGGGAGATTTAAAGTGGATAAGAGGGGATAACACAGCACTAACCCAAAGAGAATCGTCCCGAGTAAGATCGAGAGGGCGTAGAATTGCATCTGTCCGGAGGTGTTGTATTTCAAACTTTGACCGCCTGCAACGGTTAATAAGCCCACCAAATTCACTGCACCATCAACGATGACGCGATCGCACCAATCGATCGCCTTAGCAATAAAGCTGACAATAGCGATCGCAGTGATTTTGTACAATTGCGCCGTGTACAGGTCGTAAGCTAATAAATCTTGCAATCCGGGGATGGGAAGGCGAATGGGTTTGGGGACTGTTGGGAGAGCATAAAGGAATAACCCCGTACCCGCACCGATGAGACTCGAGCCGATTAATAATAAGGTTGAGGGTTGCCATATTAATGCTAAATCGGGTAGCAATCCTAAAACAGCGAGGAGTTGCGGTAAATGCAAGGCAAACCCGAGCAGAATCGTCATGGGTAATACCAAAGCCCATAACCCTTCTGGCGATCGCTGCGTCCAATTCGTAACAGATCCCGTAAAGAGTAAGCCAAAAACTCGTGCCAAACTGCATGCGGTTAACCCATTCACCAGCAATAACACCATGAGCAATAAAGGGGGTAAACCGTTGGCAATTTCTGCCAGTCCCCAGAAACAACCCAAGGGAGGAATTGCCACTAAAGACAATGCACCGACCAGATAACAGATGCCGGAAATGGGGCGACGAGACCATAGCCCCCCTAATTGAGTGACATCTTGAGTAATATTATTGAGAATAATACCGCCGATACTCATCAGCATTAAAGCCATAGCGATCGCGTAGGTTAATAATAAAACTAACGCTGCTTCAGCCCGTCCCGTCCCGACAGCAATAAAGACAATGCCAAGATAAGAACTGGTGGCATAGGAAAATACTCGTTTAATATCGACTTGTGCGAGTGCGATCGCAGCACAAGCGATCGCGGTAAACCCACCGATGATAATCTCTGCATTGACCACAATGGGAGATAAATTCAAGATCGGCTGCATCTTAATCAACACCCAAGCCCCTGTAGACACGACCACTGCATTCCGCAGTACCGTTGCCGGCATCGGTCCTTCCATTGCTTCATCAAGCCACAGTTGCAGGGGGAATTGAGCGCATTTTCCTAAAGGTCCCGCGAGAAGCGCTAAACCGAGAAGGGTGGCAACTTTAGGATCGAGGTTAACCGTACTCGCCCAAACTGTTAATTCATCATAGTTCCATGTTCCAGCGAGGGGATACAGGGCAACTACACCCATGAGCAAGATTAAATCCCCGACTCGTTTAGTGAGAAAACCATCCCGCGCCCCGGTTACTACCAAAGATTGATTAAACCAAAAACCAATCAGTAGATAAGTTCCCAAAGTGAGAATTTCCAGCATGACATAGCTGAAAAAGAGAGAATTGGCCAACATCAAGGCACTCATCCCGGCTTCAAATAAAGCGATGAGGGCATAAAATCGCGCCCAACCCCAATCCATTTCTAGATAAGCGATCGCATAAATTTGCGTCAGGGCATTGAGACTTAAAATCAGCACTAATGCCCCTACCGTGGTTGCTGAAGCCTCCACATCAAAGGCAATATCGAGGTTGGCCGCATGAAGCCAATTCACGGAAAAATGTAGGGGAGCCGACCAAACCTCGCGCAAGGCTAAAATACTATGTACCAATGCCGAAAGGGTCAGCACAAGATTGATATAGCCTGCCGGTCTCGGGCCCGATCGCCGAATCAGACCGGGCGACCAGAATGAAGCCAATACCGCCCCCAACAGGGCATAGCAAGGAACGATCCAAATACTTTCACTAAAGGTATTCATCAAAGGATGGGTCATCCATAAGGGTGAAACATGAGCCATAACTTAGCAGGATTACACGATACGTTTGCAAAGCTTATCAGGGCTTCCATTGCTAAAAATCTATGGCTCGATCTGGAGTATAGTGTTTTATCAATGAAAAAACAAACAAGATTGATATAAATCAATCTTTAAGAAATATAATTAATCGTTAAGTAATGTAACAGAGGTGCAATTGTACAGTCAGTGGAGAAGCGATTGTACTAGGGTGACAGAATTTGGTATAATGAATGCCGCGATCGCTTCAAGTCGGATTCAACTCAAAATTCAATAAAGAGTAGGGGTGCATCCCGAAATCAAAATCTCTTCAGAAGTCGATAAGAACTTCATACAGTCTTTCGTGCTATAATTTTTGAAGATTTTGCTATTGAGGGGTGCAATTCACGCTCCTGACTCAAATTTTGAGGAATTCCCATGACTGACAATTACGGCGACGATCAGATTCAGGTTCTCGAAGGTCTAGAGGCCGTTCGCAAGCGACCGGGGATGTATATTGGCTCTACGGGACCGAGAGGACTGCACCATCTCGTTTACGAGGTAGTGGATAATTCCATTGATGAAGCACTCGCAGGGTATTGCAAGCATATTGAGATTGATATTAACGCTGATGGTTCTGTTACCGTTACCGATGATGGTCGAGGAATTCCCACGGGTATTAATTCTAAAACCGGAAAGTCTTCCGTTGAGACGGTTATGACGATTCTCCACGCTGGGGGAAAGTTTGGCAGTGGTGGGTATAAAGTTTCGGGAGGATTACACGGGGTTGGCGTTTCGGTGGTGAATGCCTTATCGGAATGGGTTGAAATTAATGTTTGGCGAGAGAATAAACTGCATACTCAACGCTACGAACGAGGAATTCCCCAAACCGAATTAATCGCAACTCCCAGTCAAGAAAAAGATCGCACGGGAACTTCAGTTTCCTTTCTCCCCGATGCACAAATTTTTAGTGAAACCACTGATTTTGACTACAATACCCTCACCGGACGGGTACGAGAATTAGCCTATTTGAATGCCGGGGTGAAGATATCTTTTGGCGATCGCCGTCCAGAAGAACCACGCAGAGAATCTTATTGTTATGAAGGAGGAATTAAAGAATACGTCGCCTACATGACACGGGAAAAAGATCCTTTACACTCCGATATTATTTATGTGGAAGGAGAGAAGAACGGGGTACAGGTTGAAGTCGCTTTACAATGGTGTATTGATGCCTATAGCGATACAATTTTAGGCTTTGCCAATAATATTCGTACCGTGGATGGTGGGACGCACCTCGAGGGATTAAAAACAGTCCTGACTCGAACGATGAATACTGTTGCCCGCAAGCGCAATAAAATCAAAGAAAATGAATCGAATTTAGGCGGGGAAAATGTCCGAGAAGGATTAACGGCGGTAATTTCTGTTAAGGTTCCCGAACCGGAATTTGAAGGACAAACTAAAACTAAGTTAGGCAATACTGAAGTTAGGGGAATTGTTGATTCTTCTGTCGGGGAAGTTCTCAATGAATATTTAGAGTTTAATCCTCATGTTGCCGATGCGATTATTGAAAAGGCAATTCAAGCCTTTAAAGCCGCAGAAGCTGCACGACACGCCAGAGAATTAGTCCGCCGCAAATCGGTTTTAGAATCCTCACCTTTGCCAGGTAAATTAGCAGATTGCAGTTCTCGCGATCCCGAAGAATCAGAGATTTATATTGTTGAAGGAGATAGTGCGGGAGGAAGTGCAAAGCAAGGACGCGATCGCCGCACTCAAGCGATCCTTCCGTTGCGAGGAAAAATCCTCAACATTGAAAAAACAGACGATGCCAAAATCTACAAGAATACGGAAATCCAATCCTTAATTACTGCCTTGGGATTGGGTATTAAAGGGGAAGATTTTGATGTTTCACAATTACGTTATCATTATGTGATAATTATGACTGATGCGGATGTAGATGGCGCTCACATAAGGACTCTGCTTTTAACTTTCTTTTTCCGCTACCAACGAGATTTAATTGACCAAGGCTATGTTTATATCGCTTGTCCTCCCCTATATAAACTGGAACGGGGACGCAATCATCAATATTTGTACAGCGATCGCGAACTCAACGCAGCGATCGCGCAATTCCCGTCTAATGCGAACTATACCATCCAACGCTTTAAAGGATTAGGGGAAATGATGCCCAAACAGCTTTGGGAAACCACCATGAACCCGGAAACCCGAATGTTGAAGAAAGTTGAAATCGAAGATGCAGCCGAAGCCGATCGCATTTTCACCGTTTTGATGGGCGATCGGGTAGCACCTCGCCGTCAGTTCATCGAAACCTACGGACCCAAATTAAATCTCACGGACTTGGATATTTAGATTTCTTTTGCACAATGTAGAGACGTTCAATTGAACGTCTTTACATTAAACTAGAGCTAGATGAGATTTCATACGGAGAACTAGATAAAATGGAGAGTGTTAAGATAAAAACGCACATTGGCGAGGACGGAGTTCTCTCCGTTCATTTACCCATTATTAACCAAGATATTGAGGCAACAATCGTTTATCAATCTACAAGTAAAAAGCGGCAATGGTCGCCAGATTTTTTTGCTAAAACCTGTGGATGCTGGGAGGGCGATCGCTTAATGAGAGAACCTCAACCAGAGTATCAGGAACGAGAACCTTTACTATGAGTTATTTGTTGGATACAAATGTTTGTATTAAATATTTGAATTCAAACAATAATCGGATTGTTACTCGCCTTAATCATCTGTCTCCAGATGATGTTTTTCTGTGCGATGTTGTGAAATTTGAGCTTTATTATGGAGCATATCGAAGCGCAAAACAAGAAAAGAATTTAGCTAATTTAGCTCTCTTTTTTGCTGAGTTTGCCAGTTTACCTTTTGATGGAAAAGCAGCAAAAATTTGCGGTTGTATTCGCGATCGCTTGAATAAAAAAGGAACGCCCATCGGGGTTTACGATTTACAAATTGCTGCGATCGCATTGGCTAACAATTTGATTTTGGTGACGCATAATGTGGCTGAATTTAGTCGCGTTGACGAGTTAAAATATGAAGATTGGGAAAATGCCTAAGAAGTCTTGCTCAAAAGATTCTACAATATTGACAACAATTGTTTCTGACTCAAACTCTCAAAATACTGGATCTGGAAGTGATTCTACAAACATCTCATTTTGACTCCTATCGATCGCCGTAATATTGCCAGAAAATTTCAGTCATTTTCTCGATATGTTTCAGTATATCGCGATCGCCCTTGCCAAAAACCCTACAATGAGAGAAAATTTCCGGACTGGATGCGCTACAACTGGTAAATAGGCAAAACCTCCCAAACAGTCCGCAAAATGGTACTGGTCATCCTCGATCTCAATGGGGACTTGCAGCAAGATACGGCTGTTTCCCTAGAAATACGCTCAGAAGACAACGTTCTTTCGACCCAAAGCCGCACTAAGGGCCGTTTACCTCCTATGCCCGATCTGGCGCTACAGTATCGCACTTGGCGATCGCTGTATCGCAATCTTTGGTTTGTCGGTCGTATCGAGGAGACAGAAGTGCAAATTTTTCAAGGATCCCCCCGAGAGTTAGAACTTGCCTTTCGCCAAACCTCAGAACAATTAGTCAGTCAACTCAATCAATGGTTGCGATCGGAATCCTTTCGTCCCCCTCGAGAAAAACTCCTCGAAAAACTTTCTCCCAGCGAAGAAATTCGCGTTATTTTTCAAGTCGAAGATGCTATTATTCGTCGTCTTCCTTGGCATTTATGGGACTTTTTCGATCGCTATTCCCAAGCAGAATTAGCCTTCAGCGCCCCAGCTTACGAACGAGTAGAAACTCACTTCAAACCGAGAGAGAAGCCGAGGGTTTTAGCAATTTTAGGACATTCCCAAGGGATTGATATCGAAAGCGATCGCCATCTCCTCGCTCAACTTCCCGACACCGAAACCATTTTTCTTGTCGAACCTCCTCGCAAACTCCTCTATCAAAATTTATGGGATGCAAAAGGCTGGGATATTTTATTTTTTGCCGGACATAGTGCCAGCTATCAAGATGGAGAAAAGGGTTATTTAGAAATTAACGGACAAGAAAAAATTGATATTAGCGAGATTAACCATGCTTTAAAAAAAGCCGTCAAACAAGGGGTGAAAATAGCAATTTTTAACTCTTGTGATGGTTTGGGACTGGCACGACAATTAGAAAACCTGCATATTCCCCAAACAATTGTCATGCGGGAACCCGTCCCCGATCTGGTTGCCCAAGAATTTTTAAAGTATTTTTTGCTTGCTTTTACCGGCGGAAATTCTTTTTATTTGGCAGTGCGAGAGGCACGAGAACGCTTGCAAGTTTTAGAAAATCAATGTCCTTGCGCTTCTTGGTTGCCTGTTATTTATCAAAATCCAACAGAACTGCCGATTACTTGGCAAGAATTAACCCGTCACCCATCACCTGTCACCCGTCATCAGTTGGAGAACGAAACACTCGAAACTGGTAATAAGAACCAGTTATCTCTTCCTTGTCCTTATCAAGGATTATCGGCATTTTCTCAAAAAGAGGCGCGCTTCTTTTTTGGCCGAGAGAAAACGATTGAAAAATTAGTTTATGCCGTTTATACCAAACCTTGTATTGCTGTTATCGGTGCATCGGGAAGTGGTAAATCTTCCCTTGTCTTTGCCGGTACAATTCCTAAAATTCAAGAGGAAGCGATTATTATCGATCTCCGTCCCGGAGATCGTCCGTTTTTAAGATTGGCAGAAGGATTTATCGATCGCTTAGAGCCGCACCTCGGAGAAACAGAGCGACTCATTGAAATTAATAAACTGACAACGGCTTTAGTTACAGGGGAAATAAATTTAGAAAATCTTAGCGATCGCCTTTTACAAAAAGACTCCTCAAAAAAGCGTTTAATTCTATTTATCGATCAATTTGAAGAAATTTATACACTTTGTTCGGATCGAGAGACGCGGCATAATTTTTTACAACTTTTAATTGCGCCGTTAATTGCGCGAACAAATTCTAATTTTCAATCTATTGCCCGAAAACCTCAATTCACTTTAATTTTAACCTTAAGGGCGGATTTTTTAGAATGTGCTTTATCTTATCGTCCCTTTGCCGATCTTTTATGCGAATATCCTCCCGAACTTTTGCAACCGATGAACCGCGAAGAATTGCGAGAGGCAATTGAAAAACCCGCAGAAAAACTCGATGTTAAAATTGCCGAAGGATTGAGCGATCGCATTCTCGATGCCGTAGGAGAAGAACCCGGAAATTTACCCCTCCTTGAATTTGCCCTCACTTTGCTTTGGGAGAAACAAGAAGAAGGCGTTTTAACCCATCAGGCTTATGAGAGTATTGGCGGCGTAGAACGAGCCTTAGCGAGTCATGCAGAGCAAGTTTATCAAACCCTAACCCCAGAAGAAAAAGCACGATCGCCGCGTATTTTTCTACAACTCGTTCATTTGGGAGATGCGATCGCCGATACCCGTAGAGTTGCTACCCGTCAGGAATTAGGAGAAGATTGCGATACTTTATTGCAAAAACTCGTTGATGCTCGTTTGATTGTTCTGGCGGCGACTCATTCCCAATCAGAGATTACCGTCGAATTGGTTCACGAAGCCCTCATTCGCGTCTGGACTCGCCTACAACAGTGGATCGAAGACGATCGCGGCTTTCGCACTTTTCAAGACCGCTTGAGAGTCAATGCCAGTGCTTGGGAAAATGCCGGTGAAGAAGAAGGTTTGTTATTATATGGCACGCCTTTATTAGAGGCGCAGCGCTGGTATGAAGAACGAGAAGAGGATTTAAGTCCTAAAGAAAAACGCTTAATTGAGGCAAGCTTAGCCTTTCGGAAACGCGATCGCCGCGATCGCGCTTCTTTGAAACATCGCTTACTCTTGTTATTGGTATCGGGACTCAGTGTTTCTTTAACCTTGAGTGCGATCGCCTTATGGCAATGGCATCGTGCCACTATCGGCAATATTGGCCTGAAATTTCATGCCTTGAGTGCGGCATCAAAACAGCTTTTTGCCTCGAAAAAAGAACTAGAAAGTCTCATAGAAAGCATTCGCGCGGCGCAATCTTTGCGATGGTCTCGGGCTGTCAACCCTCACGATCGCATCCGGGCAGTGGCGACCTTGCAACAAGTCGTTTATGGGATAAAAGAATACAATCGCTTCAATGGTCACGAAGGCACGGTGATTGATGTTGCTTTTAGTCCGGATGGTCATTTCCTTGCTTCTGCCAGCGATGACCATACCCTGCGCTTGTGGCGGAAAGATGGCAAATTATTAAAAGTTTTAAAAGGACATCGCGATCGCGTGCGAGAAGTCGCATGGAGTCCGGATGGCAATCTTTTTGCCTCTGCCAGTTATGATGGCAGCGTCAAGTTATGGCAGCGTAATGGCATTCCGAAAGCAACCTTACAAGGTCACGCTGATAAAGTCACAGCAGTGGCTTTTCATCCTAACGGTCAGAACTTGGCATCGGTGGGAAATCAAGGTACAATTGCCCTTTGGAGTCGCGATGGTGAATTAAATCATATTTTTCAAGGGCATCAGCGTCAGTCGTGGTTGCACGATATTGCCTTTCATCCCGACGGTAAAATATTAGCCTCTACTGGTAGCGATCGCCTGATTAAACTGTGGGACTTAAAAGGGAGACACCTGAATACTTTTTCCGGTCACAGTCAAGGGATTAATGATTTAGCATTTAGTCCGGATGGTCAATTGTTAGCTTCTGTCAGTAGCGATGGCAGCATTAAATTATGGCATCTCGATGGAACGATCGCGGCAGCATGGGAAGCACATGACCAGAAAATTTGGGAACTGACTTTCAGTCCAGACGGTCAAACTCTGGCAACCGCAAGCGCCGATCGCACGATCGCACTCTGGAGTTTACAAGGGGACTTATTAGAAGTTTTTTCCGGACATAACGCCTCAATCTATAGCATTAACTTTCACCCCAACGGTCGAAGTTTGGCATCGGCAAGTGCGGATACGACCATTAAACTCTGGCATCCCCATCGTCGTTCTTTAGTTGTCCTCAAACATTCTGCACCCGTAAATATCATTCAATTTAGTCCAGACGATCGAAGTCTGCTGTCAGCAAATTTTGCAGGAGACTTGCTGTTATGGCAGCGTAACGGTCGTTTATTGAAGGGACTGGCCAAGGATTTAACGGTTAATGATATAAGTTTTGCTCCCGATGGGAAAGCGATCGCCTTAGCGTCAGAAGATGGCACAATACAGGTACAAACAATTACCGGGAAGGTATTGCAAACATGGCAAGATCGTCGCAGTAAAATATCGGGGATAAGTTTTTCCCCTGATGGGAAGGCGATCGCGTCAGCGAGTTATGATGGCACGGTCAGGCTTTGGAGTAGAGAAGGAAAGATATTGCAGACATGGCGCGGACATGAAGGAGCAGTGCGACAGGTGCAATGGAGTCCCGATGGGGCATGGTTGGCAACAGGAGGCAACGATAATACTGTGAAGATTTGGCCGAAGGGAATGAGCCGAGGTACGTCTACAAGGGAGAATTCATCGTCGTACCCAATAACCCTGAGAGGACATAACAGCCATATTTGGGAAATTGCGTGGAGTCCGGACGGCGATCGCCTTGCTTCGGCAAGTGACGACGGTACGATCGCACTGTGGCAAAAACAAGGCTACAATGGATTTTCTCTTCAGCCCGAGAAAATTTTGCGGGGACACTCTAATAAGGTTAAAACTGTGGTCTTTAGTCCCGATGGAACACTTTTGGTATCGGGAAGCGATGATGGCACAATAAAACTATGGAGCAGAGAAGGTACTTTATTAACGACATTTACAGGTCATCAAAACAGTGTTGAAAGTTTGAGCTTTAGTTCGGATGGTAAAATTTTGGCTTCTGCCAGTCGCGATCGCACTGTGATTTTATGGAATTTAGATTTAGAGGATTTATTAAATAAGGGCTGTCGCTGGATGAAGGATTATTTAAACACGAATGAAACATTACGCGATCGCGATCGCGCTCTGTGTCGCAATGAGTTAAACGAAAAGAGGAGATGAGGTATAATAATTGTTTCTGGTTTATTATTCATTGACATGACTCGCGGTAAAATTCTCGCTATTATTACTGGCGCAATCTCTATTTTCTTAGCGCTTGTCTACTTGATTTTAGTTGAACTGCTTGACTTTCGAGGGGAAATGATTCCAGCCCCTATGAGTACATTAATCTTTTTCAAATATCTAGTATTGTAAATTGCGATCGCGTTTCTGTTTTGATGACTACTGTTTTGATTGCTATTTGATAACGTCTAGTTTTTCATACTGTTTTATGATGCAAAGTTACGCAATTATAGGAACAGGTGCCGTGGGTGGCTATTATGGAGGCTGTTTGCAAAAAGCAGGATTTCCGGTTCACTTTCTCCTACGTCGCGATTACGATCGCGTTAAAGAAAAAGGTTTAATCATTGAGTCAGTTGATGGGGATTTTACTTTACCTCAAGTCAATGCCTACAGCGATCCTCGCAAAATGCCTCAATGTGATATTATTATTGTCGCTTTAAAAACAACTCAAAATCATCTTCTTTCTCAATTACTTACACCTCTTGTTCGAGAAAATAGCATTATCCTTTTCTTGCAAAATGGGATAGATTATGAACGAGAAATTGCAGCCCTATTTCCACAGGCTGTTCTAATGGCAGGATTATGTTTTGTTTGTATCAATAAACTTGGAGCCGGTTATTTTCGCCATCTCGACTATCAAACAGTATCTTTAGCCGAATACGCCCACAACTATCAGCCTTGTGGAATTACAGAAAGAATGGAAGCGATCGCAAATGATTTTACGAAAGCTAATATAAAAACCGTCCTCAAAGAAGACCTATTACAAAGCCGTTGGGAAAAACTGGTTTGGAATATTCCTTACAATAGTTTATCCGTGATTTTAGATGCCACAACACAAGAAATAATGAACGATTGCCACAGTCGTCAACTCGCCGAAGAAATCATGCGAGAAGTTGCGATCGGGGCAAGCCGTTTTCAGCGAGAAATCCCTGACAGTTTTATTGAAACAATGTTATCTTATACTGATGCCATGAAACCTTATTTGACCAGTATGAAATTAGATTATAATTTCAAACGACCTTTAGAAATCGAAGGAATTTTAGGAAATGCTTTAAGAATGGCTAGAGAAAAAGAGATTGAATTGCCTAAAATCTCTTTGCTTTATCGACAACTTAAGTTTTTAGATACTAAAAATAGAGAATTAATAACATAAGTGGTAATTAATGATGAATCAAAAATGTTTGGATTTTGCACTCGCCCGAGAAATTTTTGCAATCCTAAAATGGCAAGCTCGAGACGAACAATTACAACAATTTCAGCAATTATATTCACAAATCCTGCTCAAAAATGAATTGAGTAATTTAACTAGAATTACCGAACCACAAGAATTCCTTGAAAAACATATTTGGGATGCGATCGCAGGAATTGAACCTTTAGAAATACTCGAGAAAGAAGAGGAAACAAAAACAGCGATCGATATTGGCACAGGGGGCGGTTTTCCGGGGATTCCCATCGCGATCGCTTGCCCCAATTATCAAATAACATTACTCGATTCGGTGCGTAAAAAAATGCTGCTTTTAGATGAAATTATCGCAGCATTAAATCTAGCAAATGTCAAGACTTTAAGCGAACGTGCTGAAGCGATCGGACGAGATATCAACCATCGAGAATCTTACGATCTCGTCTCGATCCGAGCGATGGGTTTACCTTCCGTTTGTGCCGAATATGCGTTACCTTTACTCAAATTAGGCGGTACGGCAATTCTCTATCGAGGACAATGGCATGATGAAGAAACAGAACATTTAACTCGGGTTGCCGAGAAATTAGGAGGAGAAATTAAAGAAATTGTATCATTACAAACCCCTTTAACTAACATTATTCGCCATTGCATTTATTTAGAAAAAAAAGAACCAACTCCCGCTCGATATCCGCGTCGAGTTGGCGTTCCTGCTAAAAAACCGCTTTAACAGTTATCAGTTATTAGTTATCAGTTATCAGTCACAACTACTTAATTACTGTTTACTGTTCGCTGTTTACTGTTCGCTGATTTAGTCCCATTTTTCTAACAATTCATTGGCTCGGGCAACTCCTTCAGAATCATTTTGTTGTTGATAAAGGTTGAGAGCGGTTCTTAAAGAGGCGATCGCTTCTTCTGTGCGTCGTCTTTCTTTCAGGGAGAGGGCCAAATTGTAATGAGCTAAGGCATTATTGGGAGCGAGTTCGATGACCCGACGATAAGAAGAAGTGGCCATTAAAAACATATCTCGACTCATCCAAAATGTTCCCACAGCCAAATGAACGTCTGGAGAGTTGGGAGCGAGATAAGAAGCTTGACGAAATGCGTCTTCGGCAGCTTCTTCTTCCCCTTGTGCTTGACGAATTTTCCCAATCTGGATCTGAACTTGAGGATTTTGAGGATCGAGACGCAACACTTCCTCTAAAATTGCTACCCCACTATCGTAATCTCCCTGTTTGAGCAAAGCGACCGCTAAAGGAAGTTTGATTTTGACTTCGCGAGGATATTCTTGCTGGGCTTTCTGTAACAGAGCGATCGCTTGAGGGAGTTGCCCTTGTTCGAGAAGAACGACACCGATGGTACCGTAAATATCGCCGCTATTATCAAAGTTTTGGATGATGCGCTGATAGGTTTGAATCGCTCCATTGCTGTCCCCTAATCGCAATTGCGCGACGGCCAAACCAAGATAGTTATCTTTATTATTGGGAGCGAGGACGATCGCTTGTTGATAAGCAGTTGCTGCGGTTGTATAATCTCCAGTTTTTGCAGCAGCATAACCCAAACCGTAATAAAAATCGGCATTATTCCTCTCGAGTTCTACGGCTCTGCGATAGGCAGTCACCGCAGCCGAGTAGTTTTCTCGATTTGCTTGTAAATAGCCCAACCCAGAGAAAATGCGCGGGTTATTGCGATCCAATTGTGCCGCTTGTTCGTAGACGCGGATCGCCCCGTCATAATTTCCAGCCTCTGACAGTTCCCGACCTTGACGTAAAAGCTGAGTTAATTGTCGGTTGCTGGCATTTTGAGCGAGTAAAAGAGGCTCGGGGGTTGTCGCAGGACTCTCTAGGGAGGACGCTAATGCGATCGCGGGAGTAACAATTGCGATCGCTGAACCCGCTAAAATCGCGCCAACTATTTTGCTGAAAAATTTTATGCTTATCATTCGATTCGTGTGTGTGAGGTAAAGTTCAATGAATCTTAACATCTCTTAGAAATTTGAGATAACACCTCTCGCAAAAAAAAAGCAAGCCGAAGAATAACGGCTTGTTGGCTGAGCTTGCTGCATTGGGAGGAGATGCTTGAGATGTTTGATGCCGTTCCAAACTGCAATAATCTAACAGTCTTGGATGGTTAAATATCTCAAATGTTTTTTCTATGTAAATAAATGTAACAGAAAAATTTCGTTTTTGCAACATTTATTTACAAATTACCCGAATTAGAATTCTGAATCTCGGTCATCAGCTTAGCTTATCCTCCTTGAATGGAGGAAGCGATCGCCTTTTTGGTGTTCATTAACCACTCTTTATTGCAAATATTGATTTAAACAAGCAAGAAAATGTGCTTTAGCATAAGATGGCGTGCATTTAAGTTGCACAGATTACATTAATTCATTTTTGAAGTTGAAAGTATCGTCAAGAATAACTCGATCGCTGGCAAAGTTCTTTTCTTTCTACTTATTTTAATGTTTTTTTCTAGTAGAAAATTATTTTTGATGCTATTTTTTTAAAAATCATATTCTCTTTTTCAAATAAGCCGCCAATATCAACTATTTGACAAAGGCTTAAATTGCGATCGCCTTGAGACTAGGAATAGATAAATATTTTTAATGTCCATGATCTTAGAATGATTCTAAAATTCAATACAAATAAAAAATATTTAATTCTTAAAAACAAAGATAGCTATTTTTGAGCAATCGTTAAAAACCAAATCTTTTGGTTTCTCAATTTAGCCCTTAGAATACAAAGTTTAAATTTATGCTATCTTGATTTTTCTTAAGAAAATTATCTTTTGATTCGCAAAAAACCTTATTTTTCAAGGAATACAGCAACTTTATTTCAAGTCTCAGTCTTGACTTTTATACCTCAATATCCTTCTGATTTGAGAACTACTCAACTGAATTTCAAAAATATCAAACATATAGTTTGCAAGTTTATCTGCAGTCCATTTTTCAAAATCAAGTCCTAATTCTAAAGGATTTTTCTTGGCGATTTCTAAGAGTTTATGATGATATTCATCGGTTATTTTTCTATTATTTCCTTGATGCTTGCGATCTTGTAAACTTGCGATATTATTCGGATCTCCATGAGTACACCAATAAGCAACAGTTCTACGAGAACACCCTAAGAATTCTGCGATTTCAGCTTGAGTTCTACCTTCATTGCGGAGTAAAAATATTAAAATTCTTTCTCTCACTTCTGGATATTGACTATATTTCAATGCTTTTTGTAAATCTTTTTTTTGTGCTGATGTAAGAAAATTCTCGCTCGTCATATTTGGGGATTATGATAATTTTTATTTTGCTTAAGTGAAAGTTAAATATGGTTTTATAGAATTTAATTTTATTAGATTAAATTCCTCTGAGTCTTATTTTAGAAACTTTTCAGTTCGATCTAACTTTAAATTCAGAACCAAGTTCGATGCTAGTAATCAAGAAGAAAAAGCGAATCAACACCAAGGAGGGTGAGTCATGAAAAATTTATTCGTTAAAGGTTTATCTCTGATTTTATTAACTGCTGCGATCGCTCCGACAGCATTAGCGGCTAGCGTGGAAACAAATAACGAAGTTACAGCGAAAGAAACTCAAACTGAACTCATCAAAGCGCGTCGGGAAAGGGAATGGTACGATCGCGAGTCTCGTCGTTTCCGCGAGGAACCCAATGTGCTCAAAGGGACAGATGAAGAGCGGGAATGGTACGAACGCGAATCCTATCGCTTCCAAGAAGAATCCGACGCTCTCAAGCGCCGTCAAAAACGGGAATGGTACGAGCGTGAATCTAATCGCTTCCAAGAAGAACCCGACACTCTCAAGCGCCATCAGAAACGGGAATGGTACGAGCGTGAATCTAATCGCTTCCAAGAAGAATCCGACGCTCTCAAGCGCCATCAGAAACGGGAATGGTACGAACGCGAATCTAATCGCTTCCAAGAAGAATCCGACGCTCTCAAGCACAAAGATAAAGACCGGGAATGGTACGATCGCGAGTCTCATCGTTAATTCATCCTGCGAGATCGAGCAACAAATTCACAGATCGGATAGATAGAACATCTCAAAAAATAGAACATCCTTTAACAGATGTTCTATTTTTTTGTGGTACAACAATAAAGTGATTGAAAAGAGAGTGATTTGTGAAATTTGTTGCGTTAATCTTGTTGTTAGTCTTGTCTTTGACGATCGCCTCTCCGGCTCGGGCTGAATTTTGTCGTCAGCAAGGCGATCGCCAGATTTGCATTCTCCAGATTAAACGCAGTGCGAAAAATTACTGGGAATATCGTGCTAAAGTGAGCATTGATGGTAAAGTCAGACGCACAGAAATTTATAATTGTCGCGATCGCTTGCGGATCGAAAAAAATGGTAAAGTCGTTCCTTTTACCCCTCAAGATGCAGGAGAATATATTTGTAGCTTTTTCCACTAGCGATCGCATTTTGATAAGTAACGAACAGCCTTCCCTTTTTTGATACCTACGATCCTATTTCAACATTGGGACATACCCATTTATTACCAAAACAAACTAGCAGCAATAATACACATAATCATGCCTATAATTCCATCAAGAATTTTCCATGACTTCGGATTTTTGAATATTGGTATTAACATTCTAGCACCATAACCCAAACTAAAAAAGAAGACAAATGAAGCAGACATTGCTCCGAGAGCAAATAATAACCGACTATCAGAGTAATGAGTTGATATAGAGCCGAGTAAAAAAATTGTATCCAAGTATACGTGTGGATTAAGCCATGTAAAAGCAAGACAGACACCAACAATTAACATAAAAGATGTCGCTTCATCAGCAGATGGTTCTAAATACTCCGACGATCTGGCTGCTAACCAAAAACTGCGTATACCATAACCAACAAGAAACAATGCTCCAATATCTCTAGCAACTATTTCTATCCAAGGAGTTTCTTGGACAAGTAAATAAAACCCAGAAACACCCATAGCAATCAATATGGCATCTGATACAGCACAAATAGTACAAACAACAAAAACATATTCTTGTTTTAAACCTTGCCTTAAAACGAAAGCATTTTGAGCACCAATTGCAACGATCAAAGAAAAACTGAGCCATATTCCAGAAACAAAAGCATTCATCTGTACCTATGCCATAAATTGAATAGACCTAACTACATATATCCCATATTCTGCAAATCAATTAAGTCAACCAATAATATTTGGAGTAGGAAGAATAAAAAAACTGAACAATCATTTTGATGCTGTCTTAAATGTAAAGTAATATAAAAAAAATACTTGTGTTCAAGCCAGACAAACTGTTATTATTTCAGGGCATTTCTATAAGTCGGTATTCCACTCTCATACCTAACTAATCAGTGCATCGGTCACTTCCCTTTACCTTGCTAAAAGAGTCATACTTGCTGCCGCTCGATCGTTCATTACTAATGTCATTGAGGATTTTAACCATGTCAAACAATAAAGATTTCTTACCCATATATAATGGTCATCGCCTGTTCTTAGGTTCAAAAGATCTAGTGGTTTCCTTCTACACCGAAAAATGTCAATTTAAGTGTACTTTTTGTTCTCTCCCAAGCCGTTCATCTAATACATCAGTTTCTATTGAAAAAATCATTCAACAGATTGATTGGGTTTTTGAGAAACATAAAAAACGTTTGCCTGAATTGCAACAACTTTCTTTTGGTAATGAAGGTTCAATTTTGGATGAACAACGTTTTCCCAGAATAGCGATGGACTATATATTGAATCAGGCAAAAGTAAAGATTCCCAAGCTAAAAGTTATCTCCTTGGAAACTCGTTTAGAATATCTTAAGCAAGAGGTTATTAGTAATATCCAAAAACAAATGCCAAATACTAAACTGGATCTTACAGTAGGATTGGAGACGCAAGACGATACAATTCGCCGTAACCTAAATAAAGGGATAAGTAAAAAATTTTTTGAAAGTAAAATAGATCTAATCGCAAAACTGAATGCACGTCTGACAGTTTATGTCATGCTCAAGCCATGGCCAACTATGAGTGATACAGAAGCTATAGAAGAGGCTACGAAAACAGTTGATTATTTGAGACAGTTATGTACACCCAGAAATATAGAGTTAATAATCTATTTGAATCCGACATACGTCGCAATTGAATCTGACTTGCAGAAGATGGGACTATTCGATGACTACAAACCTCCTCGTATCCAAGATGTATTTCGAGTCGTTTATGAGACTCATCACAAAGGGACTAAAATTTACACTGGCCTATGGAATGAAGATTTAACAGATCAAAATAATGACTTTACGGGTCGGGAAAGATATGAATCTAAACTTAGGGAAGCTTTGCTTCAATTCAACAAAACTCAAAACCCTGCTTTTCTCTTGTCTGAAGATATTTTGGAGAAGGCAATAGTTTAGTTACTGAAAGTATACAGCAATATTTGCACTCATGTAATTTGAAATTGTTTTTCTGAAACCTTGCGTTGGTAGAGATGCCTCTTATCTATACCAACGCGAAGTACAACTTTAAGTTCTCAGTAAATTGGTTCTTACAGAAAATAAGCGAGACATCGTACACTTAATTACTTGAATTTTTGCTATTTTCTAAGTGCCTTTTAAACTCCTCAAATCTTTCATATATTTCAGGTAATTCTTCACAGGAAAAAGAAATGCAATCTGAAAGATTATTTTGTTGTAAATAGTTAGAAGTTTTTTCACTAAAGCGGACTTTGCTTTCAGTATCATCGATTATCACTCCATCTAATAATGATGCTTTTTTATTCCAGTCTATTGCTTCTTCCAAAGAGATAGAGTTGGGTAGTTCAATTTGAATATTGAAATTTTTGACTCTCACAGGATACCCACCGGGTAGACCTTTCGGACTGACGACATGCGTAAAGTGTTCTTTACCACTAAAAAAATAAGTAAACAAAACTGCTGTCGTTAAATAAGCCAAATGGTCTTGTTCAATTGGAGATATATTAATGATTTTCTGGAGATAAACACTGGAGTTTTCAAGCTCTCTCTCGTTTGCCCATATTTTAGGAGAAGAGGCTTCACCTATTTCTATAGGGCCATAACTTCCCGTACTCGTATGATAATGGTGAGCAAGCATATGTACTTTTGTATTTGAATCAAAACGTTCATCAGATAAAACGCCCGGAATTAAGAAGGCAATATTGCCAACTCCGCATAAAATTTCTAATCCACAAGCCTTTAAAAAAGGATTTACAACGTCAGGATAACAAGCATTAATGATTTGAGTCTCAGCTTCCATTGCTTTGATTATTCTGGCTACTCTCAAGATTAAAAGAGCTTGAAAGGGTAGAGTAATGCCAAAACCTACTTTCTTGAGGAGCAATGTCCATTCAGAACTAGAGTTATAAAATTCCCAAGGAGATTGCAAACTAGCAGTATTAAAGATAACTTTACTGGGATTTTTTTCTAGAGAATGTTGCAGTGTATGATTGCTACTCCAATCGATTGTCCCTGAATAAAATTTAATCCTCGATCCTAAAAAACTGGCGCTCCCATTAGATATTGTTGCAATTTCTTCAGCCCTTTTCTTGTCTCTACTTAAAATTTTGACGCTAAGAGATTCTTTGTAGATGGAAGCAAGATGATAACAAAATCCCTTGGCAAAATGACCAGCACCTATAACTAAAATATCATACTTATCCATGAATAGTTCTCCTCTCATAAACTTTTGCAGACGCGGAAACCAATATTGCGCCCACAAGTATCAGGTGTATCATAAAAGCGTTCTGCACATCTACATAGCGTAGCACTACTTCGATAACTACCACCTCGACGTATTTTGTAAGGTGCATCTTTAACAATCTGGGGAGAGCCGTCGTCAGGTATTCCTAAGTAACTTGGCTGGTAACTATCTTGACACCATTCATATACATTCCCGTGCATATCATAGAGGCCAAAGGCATTCATCTGTTTCTGACCTACAGCATGATGACCGGATCTCCAGCTCTGACCATACCACGCATAGTTGTCAAGAATTTGAGAGTTATTGCCAAAACCGTAATCATCATTGTTTCCGGCTCTACAAGCGTATTCCCACTCTGATTCACTGGGTAAGCGTAGATTAGTTTTGTTGCAAAATTCAATACACTGATACCAAGAAACATTTTCTACAGGATGATTGTCACCTGTTGGGAAGTAAGATGGATTATCATTCATAACCTGCATCCACACTTTTTGAGTGACAAGATATTGGGACATTAGAAAAGGAGAGATTGAAATCCATTTATTGTTGCCATCTGTTCCTTTTATCAGATAGTTTCCTCTAGGAATGAGCACAAATGTAATTGCTGTAGCTATATGCTGGCATTGAAGTAAAGAAAAACTACCGATCTGTGAGATTTGTGTCATTCTACTTAAATCTTGATGTAGTGTAAATATTAAGTATAGAGGCGATCGCCAGATTTGTATTCTCCAGATTAAAGCACAGTGCGAAAAATTACTGGTAATATCGAGCCAAAGTGAGCATCAATGGCTGAGTCAGACCCACAGAAATTTATAGTTGTTGCGATCGCTTTTGTCTTGCCAAAAATAGCAAAAAGCCATCTCTTTTACCTCAGAAGATGCAGGAGAATATATTTGTAGCTTTTTTCAGAAATAGCAATTTCTCCTTGAGCAAATACTCCGATCCCGTCAGAGAAAATCTCTCTAATTTTCCAGATATACTTCTCCTTTCCAAATTTTGTCTTGTAATTGTCGCCATAGTTCGCATTCTTCGGGAGTCACTTTCCCATCAGCATACATGGCGCGTTTGATATTCTGAGATTCTTGGCGAGATAAGCACCCATCGGCTAGAGCGCGTTCGATCGCCTCTTTGACTTTAGTAGCTTCCATGATACGACTACCTCCGCGATCGCAAGTTTATATTTCTCGTTCTAGCACTTTTTCTCTTGAAAAATCCCCTTTTTACTATTTGTAATCTTTCGGTACAAATACTCAATATTGTTAAGTTGTATCCTCAACATTTAGAACAGGTGAGGAAAGCGAGCTTGTGCTTGGAGACATCCATCGCATTATCGCTTGTGTGAATTTCAATTCTGTCGCGATCGCTATCTTTCCATTGAGAAAACATGATACAATAAAAAGTTGCGTCTAAGTTGAGACAACAGCCTCATTGAGAAGCGCAGTATCGAACTTGACTAACTTGTATTCTTTGCAAGTATTCCAGACTTCATATTTCTGACTTGGTGCAGAGATATTCTTTATTGTTCATTGTTCATTGCTCATTGCTCATTGAAATGACTGATTCTATTCGTTTTCTCATGTGTGCCCCCGACCATTATGACGTAGATTATGTCATCAATCCGTGGATGGAAGGCAATATCCATAAATCATCCCGCGATCGCGCCGTCGATCAGTGGCAAAACTTATATCACATTATCAAAGAGCGGGCGATCGTAGACCTGATTCCGGCGGAAAAAGGCTGGCCGGATTTGGTTTTCACCGCCAATGCAGGGTTGCTTTTGGGGAAAAATGTCGTTCTCAGTCGCTTTTTGCACCCAGAACGTCAGGGAGAAGAACCTTATTTTAAAAAATGGTTTGAAGAAAACGGCTATACGGTGTACGAACTCCCCAAGGATTTACCTTTTGAAGGGGCGGGAGATGCCCTCTTAGACCGGGAAGGACGGTGGTTATGGGCGGGATATGGTTTCCGCACGGAACTCGATTCTCATCCTTTATTGGCAAAATGGTTGGATGTTGAAGTCTTATCCTTGCGTTTGGTGGATCCCCGCTTTTATCATCTCGATACTTGTTTCTGTCCTCTTAGTGGCGGTTATTTGCTCTATTATCCTCCCGCTTTTGACTCCTACTCCAATCACATTATCGAACGGCGAGTCGCAGAGGAAAAACGCATTGTTCTCAGCGAAATCGACGCGGTGAATTTTGGCTGTAATTCCGTCAATATTAACAAGACGGTGATTATGAATAAGGCCAGTGAGGAGTTAAAACAACGTTTGACGGGATTCGGGTATGAAGTCGTCGAAACCCCCCTAACAGAATTTCTCAAAGCGGGAGGGGCGGCGAAATGCTTGACTTTGCGAACAACAGAACCAGTGCGGGAAGAACTCCATGCGGTGATTTCCGTGGAAACTCGCACGCTACAACTGCAAGGCCATCTCCTTGATGCAGGAATTATGAACCGCGCCCTCGATATTATTGTCGATCGCGGTGGTAGTTTTAAGGTCCTTAATTTTAGTTTAGGGGCAGAACGGCAAAGCACCTCAACGGCAGAAGTCCGAGTTTCCGCACCCGATCGCGAGGTGATGGAAGATATCGTCACGGATCTGATCGAAATTGGGGCGGTGGATGTACCGGAAGAGGAACGAGATGCGACCTTAGAACCGGTTCCCAGTGAAGGGGTTGCACCAGATGATTTCTATGTCACCACTATTTATCCCACGGAAGTCCGCATTCAAGGGACTTGGGTGCGGTTGCAAAATCAACGCATGGATGGGGCGATCGCAGTGCGAGAATCTTCAACTGGGATCGTTGCGCGGTGCAAGTTGTTGCGAGATCTCGAAGTCGGGGAAAATGTGGTTGTGGGGGTACAGGGTATTCGTACCGTCCGCAAGGTGGAAGATCGCGATCGCGCCGCTTCAACGGAAGAGTTTACCTTTATGGGATCTGGGGTTTCCAGCGAACGTCGGGTAGAATTGGTGGTCGAGAAAATTGCTTGGGAATTGCGACAAATTCGCGATCGCGGCGGTAAAGTTGCGGTAACTGCGGGTCCTGTGGTCATTCATACCGGGGGAAGTCAGCATCTCGCCCGTCTCATTCGGGATGGATACGTGCAGGCTTTATTAGGGGGCAATGCGATCGCCGTCCACGATATCGAACAGTCTCTCATGGGAACGTCCCTCGGGGTGGATATGCAGCAAGGAATCGCCGTGCGCGGAGGACATCGCCATCACTTAAAAACCATTAATATCATCCGTCGTTATGGCAGTATTGCGAAGGCGGTGGAAGCGGGTGTCGTCACGAAAGGGGTGATGTATGAATGCGTGAAACATAATGTCCCCTTCAGTTTGGCGGGATCCATTCGTGATGACGGTCCCCTACCGGATACGCAAATGGATTTGATTAAGGCACAAGAGGACTATTCGCGACTTTTGGAAGGGGTGGAAATGATTCTCATGCTTTCGACTATGCTACATTCCATTGGGGTCGGCAATATGACTCCAGCCGGGGTGAAAATGGTCTGTGTGGATATCAATCCTGCTGTTGTCACTAAGTTAAGCGATCGCGGTTCTGTGGAGTCCGTGGGCATCGTGACGGATGTGGGTTTATTCCTCAGTTTGTTGGTCAAACAATTGGAACAGTTAACCGGTCCTTATTTGGTTGGGTAATTGTAATTTGAGAGAATGGCGATCGCTTTTATTGAGGCGATCGCCTACCCGATCGCGAATGTAGTCAATGAATTTCAGACAAACCAAGGTAATGTTGCTTTCTGACAACGCGATCGCTATAGTTTAAATATCTGAATCTTGTAACATTAGTGAATTTACAAACATTGCCTCTCAATCCTAAAAAACTCGAAGAATTAATCAAGCAAGCTAGGCATTATAATATCTCTCCAATCTATCTTTCTCAATACATACCAGAGGTGCGACAAAAACATCATCCTTTGACCTCTCTTTTAGTTGAGTTAATAGATGAAGTTTGTGAATGTCTCTCGGTATGTCAAGCAGATGAAGACGATCCAAATTACATTGGTTTGACTGTTGTGGAACGAAATAAGAATTCATTATTTGAGCAGACTTGTAGTCTCGATCGCACTGAATTCAATTGGAGTTATCGTAATGATATAAAAACATTTGAAATCGAGGAAATTTCAAGTGATAACTATACATTTGAACCTTATTACTTTAATCGATATGTACATAGTGAGCGTGATATTAAAATAAAAGTATTTCGACACTTGGACAGAGCAGTTAAGGTATATCTTAAGGATAGTTATCAAAACAGAAAAAATACTTTCATGCCGAAAGAGTTAAAGAGTCATTCTAAAGTCAAACTTTGGCGTATTGATGGTGACATAAATTTAGGGATTTGGAGCGAACTTATTTCACTCTTTTTCAAATATAATGAGATGATCCTCAAATATTTTGATCCTGAAAAATTTGAGCAGGTGTTTGACTTACGAGTCCGTGATTTTGAGGCATGGAAGCTTTCTCAAGCGGAAAATATAGACAGCACCTAACCATTAGACAGCAACAAAATTGAGAAACGATCGCACCAACTCATTATTGAATTTTAGCGATCGCACTCCTGTTGTTAAAATAAACAGATGGTAGCGATCGCGTTTCCTCCGCAATAAGTCAGCATAGCCAAATTTTTCATCGCATCTCAAACAAGGAGATTCTCAAATGCCATTAGCCGAACTCATATCACAAATCCAGACACTGCCAAAAATTGATAAGCTTCGGCTGATGCAGTTTCTGGCAACAGAACTGATTAAAGAAGAAGATGCAAACTTCTTTGTTGCAAACCAAGAATATCCTGTTTGGTCGCCCTACAACTGCTCTGAGGCTGCCAATATTTTAATGAATCTTCTGGCAACAAAACAACAATCGCAAGATGGTTGACGCTCAAAAATTTCCCTACAAAATTATCGATCGCAATCTTGGTCTGGTCGATAGAATGGCGTATTTGCCCTTGACACTTAGCCTTAACGATCGAATCTCAAACACCGAAGGCTTATTAGATACAGGTGCAAGCGTTAATGTTTTGCCCTACGAGTTGGGACTGGAATTAGGCTTAATCTGGGAAGAGGAAACACTTTCAGTGGTGTTAGCAGGGAACTTAGCTCAATTTGAAGCTCGCGCAGTTATTGTTAATGCTCGAGTCAGTTCATTCCCGACAGTTAATCTAGCATTTGCTTGGACACAAGCAACCAATGTGCCTTTGATCTTGGGACAGGCTAATTTCTTCTTTGAGTTTGATGTCTGTTTCTTTCGTGCGCGTTCTGAATTTGAAGTTCGTCCTAAGCAACGTGAATAGCATCTGCCGATAACAAAAGGGCAATTAACGCCCCTAATTTAGTTTATCGCGCCACCAACAAAGCAACGGTGTAGGCGGCAATTCCTTTTTCTTGTCCCACTGCGTCTAACTTTTCATTCGTCGTTGCTTTAATGCTAATACGATCGCACTCAATATTGAGAGTTTTGGCTAAGGTTTCTCGCATCTGAGGTAAATGGGGCTTTAACTTCGGACGTTCGGCAATAACCGTCGCATCAATATTACCAATCTGCCAACCTTTAGAGAGAATTAATTCATTGACTTTTGCTAATAAAACCAAACTATTTGCCCCTTTCCATTGGGGATCCGAAGGGGGAAAATAATGACCGATATCTCCCAAGGCTAATGCCCCTAACATGGCATCCATAATCGCATGAGTCAGCGCATCAGCATCGCTGTGGCCCAATAAACCGACCTCGTGAGGAATTTCTATTCCTCCTAAAATTAACGCCCTTTTGGGAGCGAGTTGATGGATATCATACCCATTACCAATACGAATATTCATTTCAGTTATCAGTTATCAGTGAACAGTTATCAGTGAGTACGATCGCGCCATAATAATAACCCGGCTAAAACCATCGGTGGGACGGAAATCGCGATCGCAGCATTAAAAGAAGTCGGGGCGATCGCGAAAAAAGGGGCAACATATTTAATGAATGCGGAAATTAATCCCGAAAGGATCAGGATTTTAAATAGAAAAATAACTTGATTTTGCATTATTAATTATCGACTCCTGCATGATAGGAACTGCGAACCAACGGACCGGAACGAACATGAGAAAATCCTAGAGAATGGGCAGTTTCTCCCAAGCGATCGAACTCCTCGGGAGTCCAATATTTACGAACGGGTAAATGTTCTAAGGAAGGGCGCATATACTGCCCTAATGTGAGGCGATCGCAGCCCACTCCTCGCAAATCTTCCATCGCTTGTACTATCTCCTCCTCACTTTCTCCATGACCCAACATTAAACCCGATTTGGTAGCGATCGCCCCATCTATTTCCTTGACCCAACGCAACACCGCTAAAGAGCGATCGTACTTTGCCCCCCGACGCACGGGAGCTTGCAATCGCTTCACGGTCTCGATATTGTGATTGTAACAGGCTGGCTGAGCTTCCACGACCCTCGCTACCCGCTCTTTCTGGGCAGCTTCACCGCCTTTCCCTCCCCAAAAATCCGGCGTGAGAACTTCAATTTGCGTCTCGGGGTTGAGTTGGCGAATGGCGGTCATGGTTTTTAAAAACCACCCCGATCCCCCATCCGGTAGATCGTCTCGCGCTACTGATGTGAGAACCACATAGCGCAATGCCAATAATTTTACGGCCTCGGCCACCTTCCTCGGTTCTTCAGGATCTAAAGGCATCGGCGAATGTCTCTTATCCACTTGACAAAATGCACAAGCACGGGTACAAGTTCGCCCCATTAACAAAAATGTCGCCGTTTTTTGGGCATAGCATTCTCCTCGGTTGGGACATCTCCCTTCCTCGCAAATGGTGTGGATCTGTCGCTGCTTAATAATTCTTTGTACAGTGGAAATTTCGCTGGCCTTCCCCAAAGGACGGCGCAACCACTGAGGGAGGGTGGTAATTTCCTCTCGCCACTGTTTAACTGTGGCGGGAATTTCAAGGCGATCGGGCATGAGAGTCAAATTCACGTCTATTTGCTCTCATTGTAAACGTCAGAGACTCTTATCTTGTGGCAAAATAGTGTTTTCAGTGCGATCGCGGACATTCGCGACCTGCCCTTTTCCCAGAGACTAAACTGAGTTAACATCAGTTTATCTGCTTTATTCGCCTCTCAAGGAGTCAGTTGTGGCCAGTCAAAAGATCCTCGTTATTGATGACAGCCGGGTTATCCGACGCATGGTTAAAGATATGCTCCCTGTGGGTAATGTGGAAGTGATTGAAGCAAAAGATGGAAATGAAGGATTAGAAAAGGTTCGCCAAGCTAATCCCACTTTAATCATGCTGGATTTTTTGCTCCCGAAAAAAAGTGGTTGGGAGGTCTACCAAGAAATTCAGAAAGATGCAAAACTGCGGTTCATTCCTTTAATGTTAATGTCCGGGCGCAAGGAAGAAGTCACGGAGAAATTACCGGAACCTTTTCAGTATTTTGCTTTTGTCGAAAAGCCTTTTGAAAAGAAACAATTAGCAGCAGCAATTAAAGAGGCTATTCAAAAGGCCAATAAACATAAAAAGGAAAAGCCTGCGACCGAAACAAAACAATCTGCTACGGTTGCGGCTGTACCTCAAAATATGGTAGGTGCGGCGGTTTCTCATGCAGAAGTTGAAGATATGAAACTTCGCATGGCCAAAATGCAAAAGGAAATCAATACGCTCAAACAACAAATGACTAAATTGATTACTTTTATCAAACAAAAATTGAAGTAACAATTAACGGATATCTTCTCACTCATTAGGAATGAGAAAATGAGGAAGGCGATCGCAGCGATCGCCTTTTATCCTTTTTGGTGTTATGATAAAACTTAACAATTCTTAACTTTTTTTAGATTATGTTGCCTCAAGCTCACTCTTTACCTGCAATTAGTACTGCTATTTTACTGACGACTTTTTTTGCGATCGCCTTGGGATTTATCTTCAAGGATATGTTGGAATATCAAGTCGATTTCTGGGCAAAAAATCGTAAAACGCAAGAAAAAATTAATTACAAAAAACCTCAATTATTGATATCTTATCTAGGACTCACTTTTTTTCTAACCTTGTTTGTTGGAGAGTGTCTCTCTGTGTTCAAAATTGGGAATAATTTTGCTGGCGGCCTTGCCCTCGTTGTCGTCCTACCGACGGCTTTATTAATGTGGGTGCAACTCGGATCGATGTTAGAGTTACTATCGCGAGGGGGTTCGGAAGCAATTTCTATTGATACTTATTTGGAAGAAAAAATTGCGAATGCAACAGTGAAAAAATAATGACTGAAAAATTATTTTTGTCTTCTCGTGTCATTCCCTTTTTTTGTATTATAATGTAATACGACTTGCAAAAAGGGAGCGATCGTGCTGAGTGAATCTCGCTTGCGGAAAATTAGCAAATATTTAAGCTACCATCTACGACACCGACCCGAGGAATTGGGTTTAGAACTCGAAGTAGGGGGGTGGATAGAGGTCACTCGACTCCTTACGGCTTGTTGTCAAAAGAGGTTTCTAATTCAACCGGTTGAATTAGAAGAAGTTGTCGATCGCAACGACAAAAAGCGCTTTTCTTTCAATGAAGATGGCAGTAAAATTCGTGCCAATCAGGGTCATAGCGTTAAGATTGACTTACAGTTAGAACCTCAGATTCCTCCTTCTGTATTGTATCACGGCACGGGACATAAAGCCGTTCAAACTATTTTCAAAGAAGGGTTATTAAAAATGTCTCGCCATCACGTTCATTTATCCAGCGATCGGGGAATGGCAAAAAAAGTCGGTCAGCGTCATGGGAAACCCATTATTTTTCAAATTGATACCGAAGCTATGCAGAAAGCTGGATATGTATTTTATCTTACCGATAATGGTGTTTGGTTAGTCGATCGCATTCCTCCAGAATATTTAACCCAATTGTAAAATATTGAACTTAAATAAATATGAATTCAGGATATTGGCAAGAGGATAATAATTATAACAACCCGCAACAAAGTCAAGGTTTATTAGGGGCGGGATGGCGACCTTTAGAGCGTAATTTTGACTTTAATTATTTCTCTTATTTAGTCCAGAACGATCCTTGGGAAGTGGCACAAAAAGCCTTAGATTGCGCCAGCGATCTTGCGGATGCTGTCGGACGTAATAATTATGCGTGGTGGGCAAATATTCTCAATTTATTTTCTGAAAAAACCCAAGGTCAATTTAACGAATTCTGGGAATATATTACCCCTGCACCGCCTTTTCCCGATAATCGTAATGGGGAAGTTTTAAGCGTAGAAACTCCTGTGGTACAAATGGTCAATCGCCACAGTATTCCCATTGATTTTGCCCTCAATCGCTTACAAGAAATTACCCTATTTAAAATCTTAGATTTATTAGGAAAACCGGATACTATTCTGCAACATTATTTGGATCGCTATTTTTATTATCCAGTCGATCGCTTTGTTAATTGGGAGCGATTGGAAGTTTTGGGAACGATTTATGTTTACTGGGCAAAATATAAGGTTTGGCTAGAAATCTATTCTTATGAAAGAGGGCGACGAACTTATACTTTAATTGCCAAGGATATTACCTCCCTCGTCAACAAAGCAACTTATAATTTAGCCGTTGTTCTTAGTGGCTATCAGAGTCGAGTAGGACAAGTGCAAAGCGAATATGCAATTCGTTCTTTTCCTCAAGAGATTCAAGGGTTTACCGACAAAGTACAACAGGAAATTATGACCCGCGATCGCTTGGCGGTATTATTACAAGGAGAACCGGGAACGGGAAAAACAGCATGGACGCAAGCCGTAGCTAAGGAAATTTTAGTACCGTTAGGGTATACCATTTTTATTCTCGACCATGATGCGATCGAAAACTTTGTTCCTCCCAGTTATTTAGAGCGAATTTGTTTAATTGTCAATGAAGCTGACAATTTAGCACAAGATCGCAGTAGCCTTCCTGCTCAAAATAGCAACAAAACCGAGCATATTTTAAGTTTATTGGATGGGACATTATATCGCAGCGTGATTGATGAATCTCGCAGCCAAACCCAACAAAAATTAGTTGTTCTCTTAACTTGTAACACAACCCAACGACTCGATCCGGCAATCCTACGCAAAGGGCGCATTGACTTAATTGGTGAATTCCTGCACAAATTTGTTTGATATCGCATTATTATCCTATCCCATGACATTTCTCAATTTGAGCGAGCAACTGTTCCCAATTCTGGGGCGTTGGTAAACAAGCCAACCCTTTACAAACCAAACCGATCGCATTTTCAGGGACTTTTTCTTCAACTTGATAAACACTCTTGGGAAAATACCGGGTAGCGAGTTGAGCAACGCGATCGCTGGTCGTCCGAATCAGCGTAGAATGCAAATACCAATCTAACCCCAAAAACAAACTCGGGCAGGCTTGGGGAGACTCTTTCATCACGGGACTAAAAGCCTGCAAAACTGCCTCTGCTCGCTCTAAATAACTGATATTATCGGTTAATAATCCCAAGCGCACTAAATTTGCCACCGCGATCCCATTAGCCGCAGGGGTGGCATTATCAATATAGCTGCGTTCTCGAATTAATAAATCCTCGCTTGCATCCATTGGTGCATTGTAATAGCCTCCCATTTCTACACTCCAGAGAAACTCATCAAACTCCTCCTGTATTCGTATCGCTTCTTCTAACCAAATCCCCTTGGTTTCTCCCATTATCGCACAAGCGCGATCGCAGTCTAATAAGGCTTTAATAAACAGGGCGTAATCTTCCGACTGTGCTAAAACTCGCGCTTTTCCTTCATAATTTAAGCGATGAAAACGTCCATTCACCCACTGATGCTCTAAAATAAATTGAGTAGCACTTTGAGCTAATTCCCAAGCGATCGGGTTTTTAAAAACCTGATAAACCTGCGCCAACCCCGAAATGGTTAGACTATTCCAAGCTGCAATCATTTTCGGGTCGGTCACTGCGGGAATGCGTCCTTTCCATTGGGTCGTTTTTGCTTCCTGATTATCCCGTGCGGGAGGAAAAGTCGCGATCGCATCTATTGACTCCCCATAACGCGCCAAAAATAGCCGAGAAAGTGCCTTCTCGCTGGTTGCCGACAACTTACCTCCTCCCCGACGCTGTAAGACGTTCTTGCCTTCAAAATTGCCCGCAGAACTTACAGTAAAGTCAGACTCTAATGACTCTAATTCTGCGGGATCGAGAAGTTGTTGCAATTCAGTATAAGTCCACACATAAAACGCCCCTTCCTCGGGTTCGACATTTTCAGGAGTCTCGAAACTATCCGCATCTTGTGCCGCATAAAAATATCCTTGTGGTGCAACCATCTCCCGTTGCAACCATGCGATCGTTCCTTCTACTGCACGCAAATATGCAGATTCCTCTATCCCTGCATTCCACAAAGAAGCCAAATAAGCCAAAATCTGCCCATTATCGTAGAGCATCTTCTCAAAATGCGGCACCGTCCAAGTAGCATCCACGGTATAGCGATGAAACCCTCCTGCTACATGGTCGTAAATGCCGCCCAAAGCGAGATCGTCCCCTCGTTGTTGGGCAATTTGTTTCGCCTCTTCCTGCTGTTGAAAGCGGCTTCCTTGTACCACCAAATCTGCATAGGGAATCATGGGAAAATTGGGAGATCCCGGATCGTTGCGATCGACAATGCGAGAACTCACTTCAATTCCTGTTGGCAATAATGTTTCTGTGAGATTATCTTCAGGGGTTGAGGGAAGTAACGTCGATCGCTGCAAAATGTTAAACATTTCAGTTTTAACCCCTTGCAACTTCTCCTTTTCCATCTTGTAAAAATTGTCAATCCCTTGGAGAATATCGAGAAAACTCGGACGACCAAAACGGGGTTCTACGGGAAAGTAAGTCCCCCCATAAAAAGGAATGCGATCGCCCGGGGTTAAGAAAATATTCAGCGGCCACCCTCCTTGTCCCGTCATAGCCTGTAGCGCCTGCATATAGATACTATCAATATCCGGTCTTTCCTCGCGATCGACCTTAATGGGGACAAAATTGGCATTCATGTATTGCGCGATCGCTTCATCAGAAAAAGCCTCCCCCTCCATCACCGTACACCAGTGACAACTCGAATAACCGATCGACAAAAAGATGGGCTTATCTTCCGTCTTCGCTTTATTTAAAGCTTCTTCACACCACGACCACCAATCAATGGGATTTTCTGCGTGCTTGCGGAGATAGAGACTTTCAGATTGAGAAAGGCGATTAGTCATTTCAATGGGTAATGAGCGATGAACGGCGAACAGTCACGGCGATCTAGATGGTGAATTGTTGCGTTCAGTTTATCGCGAGGTGAGTAAGAACGGAAAAGAATATAAAGTTTTTCTGTCCTAGGGTATAACTCGCTACAAAAATTGCTACAACTATATGAAAGAGGGTGACTGCCATAATTTTCTCCAACAAAACAAAAGCAGTAAAAGTACTATTCATTGTTCATTGTTCATTGTTCATTGAAATGAGTCACACAACATTGTCCCAATTTTCCCAAAAATTTACGGAAGCTTACGAAGCCTTACAACAAATCCCCCCCAATCATCTCAATATTATGGGATATGTAGATGAATCTCAAGTCAATGGTCCCGGCTCTCGGGCGGTGATTTGGGTTCAAGGATGCTTTCAAGAATGTCAAGGCTGTTTTAATCCGAAATCTTGGTCTTTTGCCATCAATCAATTAGTTTCCGTCGATACTCTCGTGGAAAGAATTCTCAGCAACCCGCGTAATGAAGGCGTAACATTTTCCGGGGGAGAACCATTTTGGCAAGCGCGATCGCTAGCACGATTGGCGAAAAAAGTGAAAGATCGAGGCTTAAATGTAATGTCCTTTACGGGGTTTACCCTCGAAAAATTACGCTCTCAAACTTCCCCTTTAGGTGCAAAAGAACTCCTCGAACAACTTGATATTTTAGTCGATGGTCCTTATATGGAGTCCCTAGCCATTCATTCCCCCAATTCTCCCGTTTCTTCTCGCAATCAACGGGTGCATATTTTCAATCCTGCTTTTCAGGATAAAATTACTTGGGCCAGCGATCAAACAGAGATTCATATTCTTAAAGATGGAACGCGCATTTGTACGGGATATCGCGGACAAGTGGGACTCGATGAATAAATACAAGGGAAAATTCGAGGTGCGAGATTGCCATTCTCGATTATAGTAGGAAAGACAAACTTTCCTCGTTCCCCAATGGAAAATAATATTATCTTACAAACCCACAATCTCAGAAAAAATTATCGCAAATTGACAGCCGTTGAAAATGTCAATATTACCGTTCGTAAAGGCGATGTTTTTGGCTTTTTGGGTCCCAATGGGGCGGGAAAAACCACAACGATCGCTATGCTTTTAGGATTAATCCATCCTACCGGGGGTGAGGTCAAGATTTTAGGGCAAAAAGTCACTCCCAATCGCAATCAAATTTTACGCCATGTAGGGGCATTAGTGGGAGCAATTCCCGCTTTAATTCCTCATCTATCTGCTCGAAAAAATTTGCAATTAATGGCGAGCTTATATCCCGATTTACCCAAAAATCGCGTCGAAACTGTTTTAGAAATGGTAGGTTTAGCTCATGCAGCCCGACGCAAACCGGAAAAATTTTCTACTGGCATGAAACAACGTTTGGGGATGGCTTTAGCCATTATACATCAACCCCAGCTTTTAATCTTAGATGAGCCGACGAATGGTATGGATCCGGCGGGAATGCAGGATATGCGCCAAATCATTAAAACCCTCTCTAATGAAGGAGTAACCGTCTTTTTATCCAGTCATTTACTCTATGAAGTGGAACAAGTTTGCGATCGCATCGCCGTCTTAAATCGTGGTGCATTAGTTTCTCAAGGAACAATTGCCGAAATGCGCGGAGAGGAAAAGAATCTGCGGGTTAAAGTGAAAGATTTAGAGAAGGCTTATGCTGTTTTAGAAACATTGCCGAATGTGGCGTATATCAGCAAAAATAAAGACTCTCTCGATATTCGCGGTGTGGATAGCGAAATGGTGATTAAGTGTCTGTGCGATCGCGAAATTTATCCCAGCGAAGTTTTTTATACGGGAAACGATCTGGAAAACTTATTTTTAGAACTCACCCAAAAAGAAGAAAAATGAATAATAATACTGCTAAATATCATGTAATCTATGATGGAAATTGCAATCTCTGCGTTACTTTTAGCCAACTTCTCGAACAATTCGATCGCGGACAATTATTTGATTACATTCCCATGCAGGATCGGGAAAATTTAGAGTATTTTCAAATTACCCCACAAGATTGCGAAATGGGCATGATTTTAATCGATCGCGATACTCCTGAAAAACGCTGGCAAGGTAGCGATGCAGCCGAAGAAATCACCAGATTGTTACCGATAGGAGAGTTATTTATTAATGCTTATCGCGCTATCCCGGGAATGAAATGGTTTGGCGATCGCACCTACGAACAAATTCGCGATAATCGCTATCAATGGTTCGGAAAACGCGATTCAACTTATTATCCTCATTATCCTTTTGGTTGTTCTACTCAATCTTCTGAGTAAAAAATACGATAAAATAAATGGAATAATAATGATTATGCAAACGACAACTCTCGGAAAAAAGGGTATTCCTGTTACAGCTTTAGGAATTGGAACTTGGGCATGGGGAGATACTCTCTTTTGGAACTATGGTAAAACCTATGGAGCCACTCAAGTTGAAGAAGCCTTTAATGCCGCGATCGCGTCAGGAATTACCTTTTTTGATACCGCAGAGGTTTACGGGTTGGGAAAGTCTGAAACCCTTCTCGGACAATTTATGCGAAAACATTCAGAAACTATTGATATTGCGACAAAATACGGACCCGCACCTTGGCGACTGTTTGGCAATTCTGTCACCGATGCCGTCACAGCCAGTCTCAAACGCTTGCAAGTCTCTAGCATAACCCTCTACCAAGTTCACTGGCCATTTGCCTTTTTTATGAGTCAAGAAGTCTTAATGAATGCTTTAGCTGACGAAGTACACCAAGGGAGAATTAAGGCAATTGGCGTGAGTAATTATTCCGCAGCGCAAATGCGAGAAAGTTATGAAATCTTGAAAAAACGCGATATTCCTCTCGCTGTCAATCAAGTTCAGTATTCTCTATTACATCGTAAAATTGAAAGTAATGGAGTTTTAAAAACCGCCCGAGAATTAGGCATAACAATACTCGCTTACAGTCCTTTAGCACAAGGATTGCTCGCGGGAAAATATACCTCAAAACATAAGATTAAACCTGATGGAGCCAGAAAACTAGATCCGAGATTTAGCGATCGCGGTTTAGAAAAAATTATGCCCTTAGCTCATCTCGTACAAGAAATAAGCGATCGCTATGAAAAAACACCTTCGCAAGTGTCCTTAAATTGGCTCATTTCCCAAGGTGATATTATTCCGATTCCGGGAGCAAAAAATGCCGGACAGGTTATCGATAATGCCGGCGCATTGGGATGGAATTTAAACCCAGAAGATCTTGACAAATTGAACCAAGCGAGCAATCCTTGGCTGTAATAAAAATTCGTAATTCGCAATAGAAAAACTCAAGGCGATCGCGATAGAATAAAAGCACTAAGTTTTCTCAATAGAGAAGCAAAGAGCGATTTTGTCTCTCATCCCAATCATGCTCCAGAATTTTCATTATCTTATTCCCCAACTGCCGCCAACAGCAGATATTTTTGCACCCCATCAACTGGCCTATGAATTTCGGCGAGAAACCGAATATCGCCAGCAAGACCAAGAATATTGCCAGTGGTATTATGAAGTTGCCAAGCAGCATCAAGCGGAACTGGAATCCATGCGAGGCGATATTAATATTTTGGGTTGGTTTTTACGAGGAAAACAGTAATGGCAAGGAACACATTTGGACTGGACGATCGCCTTACCGATTATTTGCGATCGGTATCCGTGCGAGAACCGGAAATATTACAAGAATTGCGTCGCGAAACCGCAACCCATCCCATGGGACAAATGCAAATTGCACCGGAACAAGGGCAGTTTATGGCATTATTAGTCCAGTTGATGGGAGCAAAGAAAACATTAGAAGTCGGCGTATTTACCGGCTATAGTTCCCTCGCCGTCGCCATCGCTCTGCCGGAAAATGGGAAAATTATTGCTTGCGATGTCAGCGACGAATATACTGCGATCGCTCGTCATTACTGGCAAAAAGCAGGGGTTGCTCATAAAATTGACCTCCGCATCGCCCCAGCATTAGACACCTTAGATCGCTTGCTGGCAGAGGGAGAAGGAGAAACCTTTGATTTTGCCTTTATCGATGCCGACAAAAGTAATTATGGCAACTATTACGATCGCGCTTTCGCCTTGGTGCGATCGGGGGGACTGATTGCGATCGATAATGTTCTTTGGTCGGGACGAGTCGCCGATCCCCAAGAACAAGACAATCGCACAAAATCCATTCGTGCTGTTAATGAAAAATTATTTCAAGATACTAATGTTACCCTCAGTCTCGTGCCAATTTCTGATGGATTAACTTTAGCTTTGAAACATTAAGAGGAGGAGTCAATCATAAACTCAAGGGAATCAATACTCATGAAATTATTTCTTTATTGACGCAACAGCTAGACCCATAAGAGTATCTACTCGCACTCCTTCTTTAAACTCTATCCCGAAGTTAGCTCTCAGAAGTCTTCGATACTCCTTCTCATCTGCTAAAATCTTTTCTTTACGCTGTTCTCCAGTCCTTACAATCAGACGATTCTTCGACAGCGTGATGCGCCCATCTCGTGTCGCCAGCGAGCATAGTGCCTTTTGTGTAAATATTAACTCTGGAGATGTCTGTTTATAGTGGCACATGATACTAAAGTCTGGGAGTTGGCGAGGTGTCAATGAAATAGCATATTGTGACTCCCAATCCGACTCTCGCCGACGTTGGAGTAATCTTTCAGATCCCGATCCTATCAAGCGATATGAGCAACCATGCTGCACATTCTCTACTTCAGCATCAAGCCGCAGTGGTTCTAGAAACGAATCTCCGAACCCTACATCTGCGATTAGACGTTCCTCCATCTCAACCAGTAGAACTAGATGGTCAAACTCAGGCCCGGGTCGATCGCCATTAAACACTCGTGCTGACAAGAGCACTACTGTAAAACCAAGCCGCTCGAGCAGCCACCCAAACAATCCATTAAGCTCGTAGCAGAAACCACCTCGCCGATACCGAACAATCTTGTCGTAGAATGATGGGAGAGAGAGGGCGATCGGGCGGCCGAGAAGAATATCCAGATTTTCAAAGGGAACGGCAAGCAGGTGCGCTCGGTGCAGTTGTTTCAGTGTCTCTGCTGTAGGTTCGAGAGACCCACCGTACCCAATACGTTCGAGATATGCGTTTATATCCATATCTTAACCTCATTTTGTAATCAGTATATTCAGCTTAGGAGACACATAACATTGTCTTCTTATAGCCCGTGAAAGCCCTTTATTGCCTGTTTGCCGGAACAAACAGAGTTGCCTCAACCTCAAAGAGCATCTCGTCTATCGCTAGGCGAGGAACGGGAATTAATGTGCTGGCTGGTAGATGCTCTCCAAACAATGCTGATGACTCTTTAACAAGTATGTCTATATGTCTCGGTTCGTAGTCCTTGATCAACGTGCGAATTTGCACGACATCTGAAGGCTTAGCGCCAGAGGCCTCGATAACTGTTTTGAGGTTCAGATAAGTTTGCTTTATTTGTTCCTCGTGTGTAGCACCGATTACTTTCCCATCTTCCGTACTGCTGAATTGACCGGAGACGAATACGTAATGTCCCTTTGCCGGTACAACAACGGATTGTGAAAATCCCCAAGCACTAGCATCAACTACCCCGGGAGGTTGAAGACGTTGTATCTCGGTACTGGGATTTTGAGCGTTAGTGCCGGCAGTACATCCCATCATTCCTAATACCATGATGAGTGTTGTTTTAGCGAATGTCTTCATTGTTGATATCCCATTTAAATAATTCATGCAGATTTCGATCGCGATCGCCTTTGCCCCACAGCTATATATTCAATGTCAAAGTTGCAGGAAAGAATCTCTTGCATAGACCTCATCATATCGCTATAAGTATTGATAGCAAGTTAATAACTATCAGTTTTAGTGATATGTATAATATCGAGCAACTGCGGATGTTTGTTGAATCCGCCGAATCCGGTTCGTTTTCTGGTGCAGCGCGAAATCTCGGCAAAGTACAGTCAGCAGTTAGTCAAGGCATCGCTAATCTGGAAATCGATATGGGCGTACAGTTGTTCGATCGCAGCACGCGAAAACCAAGCCTGACAGCTGAAGGCAAACGCTTACTCTCCTATGCCAGAGCCGTATTGCAGCAGTCCTACGAACTGAATACCGTTGTAGAGGCCATTGGACGGCAAGAAGAGCCGCTTATTCGATTGGTTATTGATAATGCGTTGCTGTTGCCAAAGCTCAGTGAAATATTTGCTGAATTTGGCAAACGTTTCCCCGCGTCTGCCCTCGAAATTCGCTCCTCTGTCAGCGATGAGATCCTCGAGTATTTTGAAAAGAGTGCGGTTGATATTGGCTTGATGTTTTGTGATATTTCCTTTCAGCAGGATGTAGAACTTTGCTATGTTGGCGATCTACCCTTTCATGCTGTTTGTTCTGCGGAACATCCACTGGCTAAGGCAAAAACCCTCAAAGCGGCGGATTTGATTCCCTATCGACAATTGGTATTATGTGGTAAAAATGAGAAGGGTGGACTTTTATTTCCAGTGATTTCGGCGGAAACATGGTTCGCGAATAGTTTTGTGAGCCTAAAATTACTCGCGGAAAACGGGATTGGCTGGAGCTACCTACCCGAGCATCTTGTTAATCAACCAAGTGGAAATGCACGGCTCATCAGATTGCCTGTGGAGTTTGACCACAAAACATGGAGTCTAAAAGTCGATCTCGTTACGCCTAACAATCAACCAAAAGGACCTGCCCTTATGTGGCTTTATGAAGCTCTAAAAGCGTTTTTAGACATCTAGAATAGCCCTTGCGAACAGTCTGCCCCTGCTCGCAACCAGAGAAATTCGAGTTCGTATAAGCGATCGCAATTTTCAACAATATCTAATCGAATGTGCCTTCAATCTGATTGCGATCTGCCACTACCAATATTCCCCCATGTAAGTGCTTCTTAAACCCATTAAAAATTATCGATCGCGCGACCCATAGCGAATCAAGCGATCGATCCCCAATAAGCGATTTTGCCAGACTTGTACCTGATAAGGATGTTCTCGTGCCTGCTGTCCCATCCAACTTCCAAATTGTCGCTGAAACCCAGCCAAAATATTCGTTACACGCTGTAGATTTTCCGGCGATCGCTCTTTAGACAATTCCATCAGGACAATTTCTAGAGCTTTAGACTGCTTACCCCACTCTCGCATACTCCGTTCATCCATGTTTAACTGACCGCTTAATAATAAAAGCGCCCATTCTCGCTGCAAAATATCAAAGCGAACTAATGCCGTTTCCAACGGTTGGCGATGCGCGATCGGCTCGTCCGGATTAGACTTACGCCGTCCTTGGGTATTGCGGAGAATCGTTTGTAAATTGAGACTCAAATTTTCCGCCGCAAACAACGAATACCCCCCCGTTTGCGAATCCCGCAAATGCTGGATCTGATCCACCGCCACCATTGTCGGTAAACTTAACAGGCGAATTCCGGGGAAAAATAACGTCGATCCCTGCACATTTTCATCAAGGAGAGGTTGCGTTAACTGTTGTAATTCATCTGTTGCATCCGCATAAGTCATGGGTGTAATGGCATCAAGATAATCTCGTCGCACCCACTCCTCCCAATGTTGCTGAATGCGTCCCAACCGAGTCCGAGTAGGAATGGGAAAAACCGCCGCCGACAAGACAATCTCGGGATGTTTTTCTCGCATTAACGCCGACACTTCCCCGACAAAATCACTCACTTGCTGCACGCGGAATTGCGTCCACTGAGACCAGAGGGGATCTCCCGGGGAAAGTTTCAGAGGATCCACCCGTCGCAAGCGATAAAATTCTTGTCGAGAAGCCGTCCCAAACCCATAATTCAAGCCCCGGCTCGGATCTTGGAAAGGATAGCGAATATAATCTAAATGAATGCCATCCACATCGTATTTCGTGGCGATTTCATCCAAAAGCGTTAATAAATATTCGCGTACTTCTGGATTTGCCGGATCGTAAAAAGCTTTTTTGGTATTCACCTGAAAAGGATTTCCCGCTCGATCCGTTGCCACCCAGTCGGGGTGCTGAGTTAAAACCGGACCGAGATAAGTGCGCGGCTGTCCTAAGATTTGGTTGTGTCGTTGATTCGCCGCCGCAAAAATCCACGCCCAAGCATGAAGCTCCATGCCTCGCTCTTGTGCCAATTCCACCGCCGCTTGTAAGGGATCCCAACCTTGAATAGCGGGATTTTGTTCGGGAGCCACTTCACTAGGGTAAATGGGATAACTCGCGTTGACCGTTTCAAAAAATACCGTGTTAATTCCCGCATTGGAAAGGCGATCGAAAATCCGTCCTAGTTCTCGCTTCGATCGCGTTCTGACAATCGTACCGCGATCGAGCCACATGGCACGGGTTTCCGGGTAATGCAGCCGTGCTTCCGTGGGATAACGATCCCAGATCAAACCCCGAAGATAGCGTCCTTGCGCTCGGGCTTGAGGATAATCCCCTTGTTGGATTAAACTTTCAAAGGTTTGTAACTGTTCGCGAACTTCTGCCAATTGTGTATTGAGGGAATTCTCACTTGTTGGTAGCGAACCATTTGCCACTCGTTCGATCGCATCAGTCAGCGCGATCGCTTCATTTTGATTATTGGCTTCAACGATGAGCAACGCGCTTTCATAACGTCCCCGCAAATTGGTTAATTCCCTTTGCAAAACCCGCAGATCGGCTGGTGTTGAAGCAGGTGAGCGAGGAGGTGGGGACGTTCGTGGAGGTGGAGAAGTTCTCGGTGGTAGGGAAGTTCGTGGAGGTGGGGACGTTCGCGGCGGTAAGGAAGTTCGCGGAGATGGGGACGTTCGAGAAACGCGAGAATCAGAAGATGTATCGGGATCGGTTTGCGTGGCGATTGGTTGGGCATCCCGACAAGATCCTCCCGTCGCAGCACCAGCTTGGGGAAAACGCCCATAACGACCGAGAGACGCTTGTAACCAAGCACTATCTGCCTCTGCTGATGCAACTTCATCGTTACCCCAACGCCAGCCAAGAAACGTTGATTGTTCCGTCAGAATTACGGCGGGAGGCGTTCCTTCCGCTTGCCAAATGGCGACAGTTTCGCTGTTAGTTCCCGTGGGAATAATTGCACCGCCACGCACAGTGGTGGAAAGACGAGTAAAACCCGCCGCCTCTGGATTATCCTCCGTTTGCGGTTGTAGGGTTGAGGGAGAAGAGAGAGGAAAACCCCAATAAGCTCCAAACAGCGATCGCAATTGGGTTTTAATTTGCGGTTGCGATAAATTGCCGGCAGGCCCTGTCACAATGACTTTCCCGCCACGACGCATCCACGCTTCGAGAGCGTTGGCGTGAGCGCCGGTCAGGGTTTCTAAATTGGGCAACAGCAAAACTTCTACCGGACTGTTGAGAATATTAAATGCACCCCCCGGTCGAATTTCCGAGAGATCCACCGTACAGTAAGCCAGTCCGGTTTGTTGCAAGCGTTCGTCAATACTCGACCACTGCCGGACATTTTCTTGACTCCTCACCACCCCGAAACGATTTTGGGCGCGGGAAAAATCGCGATCGCGCTGTGCCAGTGCTTCAACTGGAAATAGCCCCAGTATTAAAGTTAGAAAGATATAGGGAATGACTCGTCCTGAAAAACGGGTCAAGAGAAAAGAATAAAATAGACTTTTCCGGTCTTCCCGCTTGAAATTCTTGTTCGGATAATTGCTCAACACCGACATCTCCGTACCGCTACTCGTGGATAAACTCTCAATAATTCAGTAAAGCACACCAATTTAGGGGTGTCAGCCTTTCGATGAACAATGAGCAATGAACAATGAACCACGAAAGAAAGCTAAAAAATTTACGATTGACTCTCTCAACTCCTTCCTCTCCTTCGCTCCCCCACTCCCCTCACCCCAAATTTCTCTTGTCAGTCTGGAGAAAAACAACTTATCATAAGCTAGGTTTGCCGAATACAGGTTTTGAGAGGTTTTCTCTTCCTCATTTTCTCTTCCTTGCAGCACTCAATGAATAAGCCGCCAAAACGTCCCGATCGCACTCGTCCCGAAAAACATCGCAATCCTCCTGCCGCCGATCCGGGACGGGTGAAACGCGATCGCGCCGACCGTCGTCCTCGTCCCCACAGCCATGAGGACGGTCTCTATCGGGTTGCCTCTCTACGCTCCCAAAAAACCAGCCCCAAGAAAACAACGCCCGCGCCATCTTCTCGGCAAAAGCCCTCCAACATCTCAAAAAAAGCACCCCAACCTGCCTCGAAATTTGCCAATCCTCCTCAAAGAAAGCCCGCTCCTCCGGTTTTACCCCCAGAACCCGAAACGCTGCCAACGCTTCCAAAACGTCGTTTGGGTTGGCTGTTTAGCTGGCAATTATGGGGGAGCTTTGTCGTGTTAATCTCCAGTACGACAGGGTTTGCTGCGATGGCCTTGCTGCTGAAATTACCGGCGGTACCCAACTGTCCGGAAATGTTTCTCCCCACGGCTTCGGCTTCTATGCGTCTCTACTGCGCTCAAGTCGCTGCCAATAAACAGGATGCCAAAAACTTGCTCTATGCCATTCAATTGGTGCAAAATCTCCCCACAAAACATCCCTTGCGCCCCGAGATCGATCGCATGATGGCAAACTGGGTTTCGGAAGCCTTGCGCTGGGGAGAAGATAAATATCAAGCCGGAGAGTTAGAAGAAGCGATCGCTCTCGCGAGACAAGTTGCCCTGCATTTTCACGATAAAGCCCTGATTGAAGAACGGGTTGCTCAGTGGCAGTCCACTTGGTCTCAAGGAGAGAAAATCGAAGGAGAAATCGAAGATCATTTAGAGCGATCGGCTTGGGGACAAGCCTTTCAAGCTGCGGCCAAACTGACAAAATTGAACAATCGCTATTGGAGTGGAACTCGTTACGACCAATGGTACGAGCGCTTAAATTTAGCACGACAGGAAAGTCAAAAGTTAGATAAAGCCTTTGCTAAACTACATCGAGGGGATTTAGATAGCTTGTTGGCCGCGATCGCGATCGCCGAGGAAGTCGCCGAAGAAAGTACCGCTTATGCCGAAGCACGATCGCTCATCGGAGAAGCCTCCGATCGCCTCATCGATCTGGCCTTCCAAAAATTGAAATTGGGAGACTGGCAGGAAGCCATGACAGTGGCCAATAGCATTCCCGCCAAGTTAGGGTTAAATGACGAAATTATTGATATTAACAATTTGGCTGATGCTGCTTCCACGGCAAGTTACGGATCGATCGCCAATTTGGAAGACGCGATCGCTCTCGCCCGAGACATTGCTCCGGGTCGTCCCCTCTACAGTCGTTCCCAAACCCTAATCCGACAATGGCAGTCCGAAATTGAAGGGATTGCCAATTTGGCTCAAGCCGATCGCCTCGCCCGCGAAGGCTCAGAGAGTGCCTTAAAGGCCGCGATCGCCCAAGCTCGCCTCATTGCTGCCAATAACCCCCGCTATGGCGAAGCACAGACAAAAATTGCTCGCTGGCAACGCCGCGTCGAGACCCTGAAAGCCAGATCTCCGTTAGATCGAGGGGTTCAACTCGCCAGTACGGAAGCGGGGAGAAATTCCCCCCTCAATACTTTCGGTTATGTCCCACCTTCCTCTATCTCAGCCAACACCCCACAGCCCCGATCGAACGCGAATTCGCGAAACTCCCAACCCGATCGCGCCCCCAACAATCGAGATCGAGTTCCCAACAATCGCCCTCAAATTCAAGCCACCCAAGGAGATCGCTCTCTCCTCGATGAAGCGGTAGCATTGGCCAATCAAGGACGCTATTCTGAGGCCATTCAAATCTTGGGGCAAATTAACCGAGAGAGTTCTCTCTATTTTGAGGCGCAAAATCGCCGCGATCGCTGGCAAAGAAACTCCCAATCCCAAGTCACCTTAGCGCGTGCCTACCAACAAGCTGCTCCTCGCACTCCCGATGCCCTCAGAGCCGCGATTGACACCGCTCGCACCATTCCTCGTAATTCCCAAGTTGCCAGACAAAGTCAACAAGCGATCGCTACTTGGAGTGCGGAAATTTTATCTCTGGCGCGAGGAGAAGCTGGGAAAAATTTACGACAAGCGATCGCGATCGCTCAACAAGTCCCCGCCAATACTCCTTCCTATGCCACCGCGCGATCGCAAATCGCCGTTTGGCAAGAAATGTTACAAAATCCACCGGTTCCCAATGTGAATAAACCACCAAGGGATTCCGAATAATTGTTATGCGTTACTCGCGTTACTGATTTTCTTCGCGCCTTGGCGGTCTGCCTTGAAGGCCGAGGGCATCCTTGAGCTCTTGTTCGCTAACTCCCAATTCCTCAGCAGCCCCCGCAAAATCCGGGCGAGGGGGTCGGGTATTAGAATCTCGTTCCGGTGGCTTCTCCGGCAATCCTAGGGCTTCGATCAGTTCTTCTTTTGTGACACCGAGGGTTTCCGCCGCCCGGTTTAAATCCAAGCGAGGTGGCCGTCGTCGTTGATTATTATCAGAATTCCCATTAGACGGGCGTTGAGCGATCGCCTCCTTAAAAGCTGTATCATTGGCAAATAAGCCAATAGAATTGAAGGAACTGGCATCAGCATTGAAAGGCAATAAAAATACCGTTGCCGTTAAAGCACAGATTAGAGGTCGGTTCATCGCCGCTATCTCCTTGATTTGACTAACAATTTCATCTTAAGCAATCCAGTTTTCCTGTGCTTCGATCTGACTTCCTGAGTGTCCCGTGCTAAAAGCCCTCAATCGAGCCGGTACTTTTGACCCTATTGAGGATTGATACTCAGCAATCAGAATTCTAAGCAAGCAAAAACATCGCTTCGGGATCGACATTAAAATAAGTCGTATCTTGGAAAATCGAAAACCCTCGATCCGCACAGATATTTTGTTCGCCAATACCAATCAGAACCGTATTTGAGGAAAGTGCGAGCGCTTCTTTCGCCTTTGTTAAACGATCTCTCTTCAAGTTCTTGGTCTTCGAGGGAATGCGATCGTGAGAGCTATTCTCTGGTAGTTTGCGAATATTTATAGTAACAATCTCACCATAATATTCACTCAGTAGTTTATTGATATCTTCTATTAATGTCATGGCACACAACACCCTTAATTTTCCTGTTTTCCACATTCGGAAAAGGTTCTCAAAAAAACCTACAAAATTATTATAAGTTTCCTTCGCTGTTATTTTTTACAAGATTTGGTAAAGTCAAAAGCTATTTATTTTATTTTTGTAAAGTTTTTTGGTTTTCCGAGAAAACACTGAGAAAATGTACCTATTAACATGAGAATTGTTCGGGAACATCAAGAGATAAGATTTTTGAATGGACAATAATAGGAAAATAATCGATAAGGTACAATTCATCATCATATTAATATTTTCCTTCAAGATTTTGAATTTTGGAACTGATAAGAACAATCAAAAATAATTTGTTAACAGAAAATAACCTTATCTGCCAATTTTCTCTCGCCAATCTTCTGAAAGACTCGCAAAATAGATGAAAGAAGAAATACCTTCTCCCATTTCACGGCAATCTATGAATGTCCAAAAATTCTGGCATTGGAGACAAAAACTTCAGACCCTCTTTACTTGGACTCCAAAAATTTCCACAACCAATTATAGAACGTGGCAACGCGGCTTTTTCATCCGGCGGCTTCATTTTGTTTTGTGTTTGTCTTTATTTATCTTTTTACCTTTTACCTTTCCTCGTCTCCTTTACGATATTTGGCGCGGACAACCTCTACCGACTTGGTGGCACGTCGATATCTATGTTCAATTGGGGTTAGGGATTTGTTTGATTTGGCTGCGATCGCCTTGGGGTCGCCGTCATCCTAATCTCAGTTTTTTGGGAATTACCGGCTCGATCAATATCATCGAACAAATTGCCGAGACCGCAATGGGAGGAATAGATTTCGATCTCTTCGACGATTTTTTTGGCTGGATGCTCACATTCTTTATCCAATCCACCTTAATTCCCGTTCGCTGGCGATTGCACCTTATCTCGCAAATTATCACCTATGGGACGTATTTTGGCATTAAAGTCTATTTAAGACAACGTTTTATCCCCAATCTCTGGACTCCTCTTGGTTGGGCGCTCTCTCTCTTTATTATGGCCTTTGTTGCGACCCTTTCTGTTTATTTTTACGAACAAACAACCAAGGCCGAATTTGCCGCACGGCAAGAAAGAGAAATTGCCTATCAAAAATTAGAGCGAGAACAAGCAAAACTAGCAGCCGAACAAGAGCGATCGGAAAAGCTATTACGAAATATTCTTCCTGATTCGATCGCTTGTCGTCTCAAACATGAAAGTCAAACCATCGCCGATAGTTTTAGTAATGTTACTGTTTTATTTGCCGATATCGTCGGATTTACCGAGTTTTCCGCCCGCATTTCGGCCACAGAATTAGTCGGACTCCTCAATCAAATTTTCTCCCGATTCGATCGCCTTGCCGAAAAACATAGTTTAGAGAAAATAAAAACCATTGGCGATGCTTATATGGTAGTTTCTGGACTGCCTGAAGAACGAGACGATCACGCTCATGCGATCGCGAATATGGCCCTCGATATGCAGATTGCTTTAAATCAATTTAATCAACACAGCCAGTATAATTTAAATCTGCGGATTGGCATTCATACCGGAGAAGTAGTGGCAGGAGTCATTGGCCTCAAAAAGTTTGCTTACGATCTTTGGGGTGATACGGTCAACACCGCAAGCCGGATGGAATCTCACGGCATACCGGGACATATCCAAGTCAGCGAAATAACTTATCAGTATCTACAAATCCAGTATCTTTTTAAAGAAAGAGGTTTGGTTTCTATCAAAGGAAAAGGAGACATGAAAACTTATTTATTAATCGGAAAAAATGAGGAAAATAAAAAATCATGAGCTTTTATCTCAAGATGGATTGTATATCGTTAGCAACAAAATCCAGAATCCTCTAAAACACTTTGCCCATTTAAAAATGCAATCTGTTGAAATTATTGAGGATCGAGCATATTGCGATCGCTAACGCCTCAATCACTTTGAGTCTTGATACTCAGAGTGATTTTAATTGTGCTGATGTACTGGTAAAGAATATACTCATTGACTCAAACGTCACAGCCAACCCAAAGATAGGGCAATTCTTAAATTAAATGCAAACAAGTGCGAGGATCGACAAGCGATCGGGTATTAGTAGCGGTGATACGGATACAGTTTCAACGGCAAATACAACAATGGCTTTTAACGAACCGGCAACCATCGAAGCAATTACCGCCCGAGAAATCCTCGACTCTCGGGGACGACCCACATTAGAGGCTGAAGTGCGCCTAGAAAGCGGCGCAAGCGGTTTGGCACAAGTGCCAAGCGGTGCCTCTACAGGAACTTTTGAGGCACACGAACTGCGGGATGGAGAAAATCGCTATGGTGGAAAGGGCGTTCTCAAAGCCGTCCGCAATGTTACTGAGAAAATTGCTCCAGAACTGATCGAACAAGATGCGCTCAATCAAATGGGAATCGATCGCATCATGCTCGATCGCGATGGGTCTCCCAATAAATCTAATTTAGGGGCCAATGCAATTTTAGGCGTTTCTCTCGCTGTGGCCAAAGCGGCGGCGACAGAACTCGGGCTGCCCTTATACCGTTATTTGGGGGGACCTTTAGCCAATTTGCTGCCTATCCCTTTTATGAATGTGATTAACGGCGGTTCCCACGCGGATAATAATGTCGATTTCCAAGAGTTCATGATCGTCCCCGTTGGTGCCCCCACTTTTGCCGAAGCCTTGCGCTGGGGTGCGGAGGTTTTTGCCTCGTTGAGAAGCGTTTTAGCGGCCGAAAAGCTCCTCTCCGGTGGGGTTGGAGATGAAGGCGGATTTGCCCCCAATTTGCAATCCAACGAACAGGCATTAGAACTGCTGATGAGTGCGATCGCCAAGGCGGGATATAAAGCCGGGGAACAAGTCGCGATCGCGATGGATGTCGCCGCCAGTGAGTTTTATAAGAATGGTCAATACGTTTATGATGGTTCTCCTCACAGTGGCGAAGATTTCATCAACTATTTAGCAGAATTAGTGGACAAATATCCCATTATTTCTATTGAAGATGGACTGCATGAGGAAGACTGGGACAACTGGAAGTTATTAACCGAGAAATTGGGGGATAAAATTCAGTTAGTCGGGGACGATCTGTTTGTGACCAACCCCACTCGCTTGCAAAAAGGTATTAATGAAAAATCTGCCAATGCGATTTTGATTAAACTCAATCAAATTGGCAGTTTAACAGAAACCTTGGAAACCATTGCCCTCGCAACCCGTAATAAGTTTACCTGCATGATTTCCCATCGATCCGGGGAAACCGAAGATACCACGATCGCCGATCTGGCTGTGGCGACTCGCGCCGGACAAATCAAAACCGGTTCTCTCTGTCGCAGCGAACGGGTGGCGAAATACAATCGCTTGTTGCGAATCGAAGAAGAGTTAGGCGATCGCGCCGTTTATGCGGGAACATTGGGCAAATAAGATCTTGAAATAATCATAAAAGGCTGTTACCTTCATTTTTGCTATTTTAGGTAACAGCCTTTCCTTATTTTTGTTGGTTAAAGTAGGTTGAGCTAATTTTTGAATCTTCTTTTCAGACCGACAAGTGCACCTCCAAAAAGCAATAAACTGATGATGCTGGCAGGTTCGGGAACATTCTCGGATGGCTGGCCAGCAGGTGAAAAGTTATTCAAAGCAAAACCACCCACGGTTCCCCCAACTGGAGTGATGCGAATGGCAAAAATATCTGCGATACCACCGCGATCGAACGACCATTCCCACGGCTGTCCATCCAAATTTAAAGTATTCAAACTAATTAAAGTCTCAATAACAGAGAAATCTCGATCGAGTGCTTCTAGCTTCCACTGTTCGAGTCCGGTTACTCCTTCAATATCCCAAATTTCTCCACTTGCAGCAGTAGTAGGATTGGAATAGTTAATAATTAGAGATCGATGTTGATTATCAGAAACTCCGGGCATTTTCAGGAAAAACTCTCCCAGTTGGTCTTCAAATCCAGGTGCTGCACGATCGACTCCTGCGCTCGAATGAAATGCAACAATATCGCCCGGATACGTTCCAATTTTTTCTAAAGTGGGAAATTGCCCTGCATCGGCAAGACCGTCACCATTAACATCTAAACCAAAAGTGACACCAAAATCAGCTTCAAATTGATTGCTAATCGCCAAATCATCTTGAGGGACATAACCTGCAATCCCCATATCAGATTCAAAAGTAATCGTTCCTGCTTTTGCTGAGGAAGAAACTGTAAAAAGTAAGGCGATTGTTGTCGAAATGAGAATACCAAGACGTTGCATAATTAAGAAAACTTCACTTGAGTAATTGAGTTGAGAATCATTGTAAAAGCAGTCAAGATACCGAAAGAGTTGGATTGTAAAGCATTCATTGCCAATTTCTGTTACTTTTTTCTTGCGGTCTATGTTCGCAGTCTTTTCATTCTCGAATGATTACTTACGAATGATTACTTACGAATGATTACTTACGAATGATTACTTACGAAAGTAACAGAAAAATTGTTAAAATACTGTAAATTACCTATGAATTTTTTGTAAAGATACCCGAGTTGCTAGTTACATATAGGATGTGTTCGATGCTCCTAAATTCCCCCAAACCTAATTAATAATGGGTTTTAGGGGATCGACTCAATAACTAGCAAGTTGAGTTAAAGATGTGGAAAGAGAGGAGAAAAAGAAATCTTATTTTACTTGAAAACAGAGATTTTTTTGAAGATAAACTCATTTATATCGATCGCTTGCTTTCACAATTCTCAAATTCTTGACAGCGATTGCTCGAACTTGTGAAGAGATATTCCCAAAGCGATCGCAATTGTCAGTGTAATTACTTGAGATGCGATCGCCATTACGTCGCGAGTCAGTGCCTTATCTCACCTTCAAACGATGAGATATTCTGGTTATTGCGATCGCACCTCTTGAAAAATAAGCGTTTGGGAAACTGGTATTCTAAGGTGTAGACACATCGAAACGCGATCGCGAATGGCTCACTGTTACGAATTTCCTCGCCCAGCAATTACTGTAGACTGCGTTGTTTTTGGTTTGGACGAACAACATATCCTCAAAGTCTTGCTTATTCAGCGCAATTTATCCCCGTTTAAAGGGCAATGGGCGTTACCGGGAGGGTTCGTCCGCATCCACGAAACCCTTGAAGAAGCTGCCTTGCGGGAATTGGGGGAAGAAACGGGGGTGAAAAATATCTTTTTGGAACAGTTGTATACGTTTGGCGCGATCGATCGCGATCCCCGCGATCGCGTCATTACCGTAACCTATTATGCTTTAGTGAATCTCGGAGAATATCAGCTTACCGCCGCGACAGATGCCGATGAAGCTGCTTGGTTTGCTTGCGATCGCTTACCTCCCCTCGCCTTCGATCACGAGATGATTTTTCAGACAGCCTTAAAACGCTTAAAAGGGAAATTGCGTTACGAACCCATCGGCTTTGAACTCTTACCGACAAAATTTCCCCTCTCCCAACTCCAAAAACTCTATGAAATTGTCTTGGGACAAGAATTAGATAAGCGCAATTTTCGCAAGAAAATCCTGAAAATGGATTTACTCATCGAACTCGACGAAAAACAAAAAGATGTTCCCCATCGTGCAGCGCGACTCTATCAATTTGATGAGAAGAAATATCAATCTCTCAAACAAAAAGGTTTTAATTTTGAATTGTGATAGTGTAAACCCTATCTTGAATAAGATTGAGAGAACGATCTTAAAAATAATATTTTTGCGTCGAGATTGAGTCGCGATCGCATTTTTCGGGGCGACTTTCGGTTTAAAGTAAAATTCAATAACGCGATCGCAATCATAAAATCCGATGACAACCGACGATTTACTTCACCCGGAATTCATTCCCCCCAAACCCATCAAACCTCGAGTCGAACTGCCGACAATTTTCCGTCTGGGACTCTTTAACCTCGGACTGGGATTAATGTCCGTCCTCACAGTCGCCGTCCTCAACCGCGTCATGATTAGCGAATTGGGCATCCCCGGAAGTGTGACGGCTGGAGTCATTGCGGCTCCCTATTTTGTCGCCCCGGGACGGGTTTGGTTCGGACAACTCTCCGACTCTAAGCCTCTCTTTGGCACCCACCGCACCAGCTATGTTCTCATGGGAACGGCGGTTTTTGGGGTCATGGTCTTTACCGCCGTGCAGATTGTCTGGCAACTCGCTAAAGTAATGGAAACCACTGGGGGTTGGGTCTGGAACGAACAAACTCAATTTTTAACAATATTATTGGCAGTCATTTTTGCAATTTATGGTTTAGCAATTAGTGCCAGTTCCACCCCATTTACAGCGATGTTGGTGGATATTTCCGAAGAAGATAATCGCTCGAAAATTGTCTCCATTGTTTGGTCGATGTTAATGGTGGGCATTGTCATCGGAGGTATTAGCGGCAAAGTTTTTCTGGGAAAAATCGACCAAGTGGGGACGAGTACCCCCTTAGAAGCCCTACAAGGTCCCATTAATACCCTCTTCCTCGTCGTTCCCTGCATCGTTTGGGGACTCGCCGCGATCGCCACTTGGGGAGTCGAAAAACGCTATTCCCTTTTTGCCTCCCGTTCGACCTCGGGGGATCGCTCAGATGGAATTACCTTAAAGAAAGCAATACAAGTCCTCACTTCCAGCCGTCAAACGGGTATTTTCTTCTCCTTTTTGTTAATTATGACCATCGGCTTATTTTTGCAAGAAGCGGTCTTAGAACCCTACGGAGGCGAAGTTTTCGGAATGTCCATTGGTGAAACGACGGCTCTCAATTCCTTTTGGGGCATGGGGATATTATTGGGTTACAGTATTACGGGTTTTTTAGTCGTCCCGCGTTTGGGCAAGAAAAATACCACCAAACTCGGTTGTTTTTTAGTTGCACTCTGTTTTCTCACAATTATCGGCTCTGGATTTACCCAAAACCCTCTCGCTTTAAAAGGGGCAATGTTTGCCTTTGGCATCGCGGCAGGTTTTGCCACGATTGGAGCCATTAGCCTCATGCTGGATCTGACCGCCGCCGAAACCGCCGGCACCTTCATCGGCGTTTGGGGACTCGCCCAAGCCCTCGCCCGGGCGATCGCGATTTGGTCGGGAGGCTATATCTTAGATTTGGGCCGATCGCTCTTTGCCACCCCTTTCCTTGCTTATAGTTCTGTTTTTGTTCTCCAAGCCGTGGGAATGTTCGTCGCGATCGCTATTTTGGATCGCGTTAATGTCAAAGAATTTCAATCGACTTCCAAACAAGCTATTGCCACAATCCTAGAAAACGAGTTAGATGGATAGTCAATCCCCAATTCTGCCCTGTCTTTCCCCTTAACCCTTTTGGTATTATGATTGATGGGCAAGATTCACCATAACCCGTTGCGGCATGATAGAAGTCGAGCATCTCAGTAAAATCTATAACACCACCCCCGCTATCCAAGATGTCGATTTTTCTGTGGAAGACGGGGAAATTCTCGGCTTTCTCGGTCCAAATGGGGCGGGGAAAACGACCACCATGCGGATATTGTCGGGATATTTGCCGGCGACATCGGGAACAGCGAGAATTGCGGGCTACGACGTTCACGAACAATCGATGGAAATCCGCAAGCGCATCGGTTATTTACCCGAAACGCCGCCTTTGTACTCGGAAATGACAGTAGAGGGGTTTTTGCATTTCGTGGCGCGAATTAAAGGCATTTCGGCAGGCGATCGCATCGAACGCGTTAATTTAGCCATTCAACGCTGCAATATTGAAGAAAAGCGCAAGATTTTAATCCGCAAACTTTCCAAGGGATTTCGCCAACGGGTGGGCATTGCCCAAGCGATCGTTCACAATCCCCCGGTGATTATTCTCGACGAACCTACCGTCGGTTTAGATCCCTTACAAATCATTGAAGTTCGCAACCTGATCAAAAGTTTGGCAGGGGAACATACGATTGTACTCTGTACTCACATTCTCCCTGAAGCGAGTATGACCTGCGATCGCGTTACCATTATTAATCGCGGTCGAGTGGTTGTCACCAACACTCCCGATAATTTAATGGCAGAATTAACGGGAGAATCTGGCTACGAGATGGAAGTTGAAGGGAATGTATTGAGAGTGAAACCAATTCTTAAAGCGATTTCTGGCGTGCGATCGGTAGAAATTAAACCCTTTCCCGAACGCCCCAATCGTTCTTTACTCCGAATTGCGATGGATAGCAATACCGAACTCGGTCGCGACTTGGCAACGGCGATCGTTAAAAATGGTTTGGGTTTATATGAAATGCGTCGCACTCAACCCACCTTAGAAGACGTGTTTTTAGAATTGACAACGGAAGAAGAGGTTTTAGATTCCTCTCCACCAGAAGAGAAAGTAGAAACGTTAAAGGATGTAAAAAATGAACAAGAAAACATGAAAGATCTGTGGGAGGACGAAAGTTGATGACTTTTTAGTTTAAGAAGAGATTTTTGCTCTTGAAAAATATGCGACTTTCTGGCAGTTTCGCAAAAAGCGCCCATTCAATTACAACCAGCCGCGCAACCAATAGACAACAATACCAATATATTCTCGTAAGGCTTGAGTGGTATTGGCCATGCGATCGATACTCGGGATTAAATAGAGTAAGAAAACCCGTAAATTAAAATCTGTTTCGATCTTGAGGTTTTCCGTCGTCAAAAAATCAGTGGGGGCAGGAATGAAATTAATATTTTGATGCTTGAAAATAAGATACGATCGCGCCATGTGCATTGCCGACGTGATTAATAAAATGCGATCGAGTTTCTCTTTTTTGAGAATCTTCTTTACATTGACGGCATTCTGATAAGTATTGAGAGATTCTGATTCTTCAATGATGTCCGATCGCGGCACCCCGAAAAATTCCAGCAAGAGTGCCATATCTGCGGACTCCGGGGGAACTTTGTCCCCCCAACCGATCCGCCCTCCCGACACGATAATTACCGGGGCTTTCTCTTGCCGGTAGAGTTGTGCGGCATAGAGAAGGCGATCGCTGCTTTCGGTTAAATCCACCATCGGACGAGGAGGAGTAGCGGGCTTAATACATCCCCCTAAGACCACGATCGCATCGACTCGGGGCAGTTCTTGGGTGGGAATATGCCGACCTTCGAGGGAATAAATCAGAAAAGCATTGACACTCGGATGACTGGCAACGATCGCAATAGTCAAAGCCAAGGCGATCGGTAAAGGAGTCCAACGCGATCGCCGCCAAGACAAAATAAAAGCAATCATTAATAAAAGGCACGAAAGTCCTAAAGGATAGAAAAATAGAGGCAGAAATTTAGAGAGAAAGAGAAACATCTGGCAAGTTCCCAGCACTGAATTTATTCAAATTATCTTATTCATCGGGATCGAAACCTAAAAAATACACTAAGTTTTACAGGCTTAAAAGTCATTAAAATGATCTGTTGCGATCGCCAATGACTTCTTATCGGGTTGAGCTTGATTGCGATCGCGGCTAACTTTATTGCTGTCAATAAAATTGATATTTACGTAATAACCCTTAATTCATCTTTTAAATCAAAAAGCTATAATTGATAAAGCTAAACATACAACGATCGGTCAAGCTCCTTAAAAATTGGAAAATACGGATAAGGGGTTAACTTCTGTCTCTAGGCTTTCCTTCCTTGTGGAAACCGCAACGTGAAAAATACTAGCAATCCAGTCAAGAAAATGAGCAATGAAAAGCAAAAACTTACTCGTACTGCCTTTACTATTTGTCATGGCTTGTAGTTCCACTGGAGGTGATTCTACTTCAACCTCCTCGGTGGCAAACTCTGCCGAAGCGATCGCAAGTTGTCCAGAACAATTGAGATTCGCTGTCACGGACATTCCCGGGGAAGAACGCCTCAAAGATGAATTTGGTGCATTTCAAACGACTCTTGGAGAAGTTTTGGGCATTCCTATCGAACTATTCCCCGTCAGTACCCATGTTGCGGCGGCTCCAGCTTTGATGTTCGATCGCATCGATCTCGCCCTCGCCGGTCCCTCGGAATACGTCCTGATGAATGCTAAAGCTAACGCCGTCCCCCTCGTGGGAATTACCCGTCCGGGCTATCATACTGTCATTCTCGGCATCGCCGACACTGATATAAAGCGTGTCGAAGACCTTAAAGGCAAAACCATCGGTATTCGCGAAGAAGGCTCTACCGCCGGACATTTAGGGGTTTTGCGCCTGTTAAAAGAGGCTGGATTTGAGTTAAATCAAGATTTCAACACGAAAATTATTGGCGATGATAGCGGCTTGATCGAACTTAAAGAAGGTAAGTTAGACGCTTGGGCAGATGCCAGCACTCGCTATCAGCGCGTTTTAGGCGAAAAGAATCTCAGCGAATCCGAGTTCGCCATTATTGCTCAAGGGGAACAACTTCCTAACGATATTCTTGTTGCTAATCCTTCCCTTGATACTGAATGTATTAAAGAAATGCGATCGCGTATTGTAGAGAACGAACAGAAAGTGATGGATGCAATTTTAGTCTCTCCTGCGAATCAGAAATACGCAGAATCAGAAATGGTTCCGGCAAAAGATGAAGATTACGATCTCATTCGCGAGGGATATAAAGCGATCGGCGAAGAGAATTATTTATAAAAAAACGTTACTAGAAAGAATATCGAGAAGTATTCTCGCGCGATCGGCAAAAATGGAGCTAAAACAAGTGAAAAAATGGTTTGCTCACTGGAAACTTTTTAGTATTTCCAAAAAAATTGTTTATGCTAATTCCTTGGCGATTGGCATTTCAATTTCTGGGACGATGTTAGGATTAGCGATCGGTGACTATCACAAAAACCAAGCCCGAGAAAATCTCGCGATCGCCACTCAACAAGAAACACTACTTCATAATTTAGAAACCTGTATCCTGAAAATTCGCGCCCATCCTCAAAAGCTGATTGCTTCTATTGAAGAACCGATCTGGTTTCGCTACGAAGTAGGAGAATTTCAAGCTAATGTCGATCTCGTGGAAAAGTTACTCGCAGAACTCGATCGGGTTCGCGATCGCACCGGACGATCCGCAAAATCTATTGAAAAGCTCTCTCAAGATTATCAAACCACCGTCGATGCTTATGTTAAACGCTTCGAGGAAATTTGGCCGCAAGTCGATCCTCTGCGATTAACGGCTGACGATCGCGCAGAAGCACAACAAAAAGTCCTCCTTTCCGTTTTAGAAGATGAAACCCAACAAATTGATATTCAGTTTGAGGGTCTACCGAACTTAGTATGTAAAACTAAGTTGAGAAAAGGGCATCCAACCCA
>NZ_JCAMRX010000038.1:0-63152 GCF_059821285.1 Spirulina sp. LEGE 11439 | reverse complement strand
ATTGGTACACTCATTGCTGCTACTGTACCTCATGAATTAGGGAATTGCTATATTAATTTTAAAAATGATGTTAAGTTTTTCCCTTCTGGAGAGAAAAGCGATCGCAATGCAACCGTGAAAAGGGCAGTTTTGTTAGTTGAATTGGCTGATATTTCTTGAGAGAGATCTGAGATCGCCTGAATTTCGCAGTTTTTCGGTTTTTAGGTATCATAAGTAACATTTTTGTGATTTCTTCTCCCCCTCTCGACAAAATCTTAATAAATCATGACACGACTAAAAAAAGTTTCCTTTTCTCTTGAAAACGGGAGGTAGTTTGTGACAGAATTGAACCGATAAGTAATTTCACTGAGGAGAATCATGCAAGATAATCTCTTTTTTCATTTCGAGTATGATTTGGAAAGACGCATCGAAGACTTGATCTGCCTTTGTCTGGATATTTCCCTTCCGTCCTTACATCTCATTGGTACGCGGGAAATTCGCCTGAATTTTACCGACCGAAACGACTTAAATCGGGCAATTGACACCTTTCGCACTCATACTGCCTTCCTCCAAGATATGGAGATCGATCGCATCGAGTTCCAATATCGAGGAGAATTCTATATCAAATATTCTGTTCCTGCTTTGTCGGAAGCTGCAAAAGAAGAGCAAGCAGAATTTGAAAAAACCAATCTCAAAAAGCTAGCAACTGGTCGAAGAGGAGGAAAGCGGCGTTTGCATAACAATTTGTGGGAAAAACTCGCTTAATTTCATCGGTATCAAGTTTTCTCGGATTTGGCTTGCTGTATTGTCGATCGTCCTGCATTGTATTATTTAGGGTGTTTATCTTAGTTTGCGATTGCTTTAAAAAATAAACTTAGTGAAAAATAGAGAATTTGAGAAATTTCTTACCATTATTGACAAACTTTCCTGATAAGATAGGGACGGTAAAATGACTTGTGAATTTTTTTTGCATCCATGCAATAGCATTTTGCTCGGGTAAAAATAGAATACTTGATAAACTTTCTCAGATAACGTCGTAAATTAAGACCCAATAATTTTGATAGTGAAGAAATATCCCGCTTGCCAGTAGAGCGTAGGAGTTTTTGTTTTTATTCGCTATCATAGAAAGATTGAGAGTTTTGCCTTTCAGCGATCGCGCATCTCTTTCTCTCCCTATGATTCATAAAATTCTAAGCTAAGTATTACCATGTCTCTCCCTATTGTTGCTATTATCGGTCGTCCTAATGTCGGCAAATCCACCTTTGTCAACCGTTTAGCCGCTAACCGTAACGCCATCGTTCATGACGAACCGGGAATTACTCGCGATCGCACTTATCAAGAAGCCTTCTGGCAAGATCGGGATTTTCTCGTAGTGGATACGGGAGGGTTAGTCTTCGATGACGATACAGAATTTTTACCCTCGATCCGAGAACAGGCAATGGCTGCACTACAAGAAGCGAGTGCGGCGATCTTCGTAGTAGACGGACAAAGCGGCCCGGTTCCCGCCGATGAAGAAATCGCCCAATGGTTGCGCGTACAAACCGTCCCGGTCTTTCTGGCGGTCAATAAATGCGAATCTTCCGAACAAGGTCTCGTACAAGCGGCGCAATTTTGGGAATTAGGGTGCGGCGAACCCTATCCCGTCTCGGCTATTCATGGCAATGGGACGGGAGAACTCCTCGATGAAATGATTAAGGCGTTACCTACTCCCGAAGAAATTCCGGATATTCCCGAAACAAGGGTAGCGATCGTCGGTCGTCCCAATGTTGGTAAATCGACTTTGCTGAATACGCTAACCGGGGAGAATCGTTCTATTGTCAGCCCGATTTCTGGAACCACGCGGGATGCGATCGATATGCGAGTAGAACGAGAGGGAAAATATTATCGTCTTATCGATACAGCAGGAATTCGGAGGAAGAAAAACGTACAGTACGGGGCAGAATTTTTTAGTATTAATCGTGCCTTTAAAGCCATTCGTCGCGCCGATGTGGTGATTCTCGTCTTAGATGCGATCGATGGCGTAACCGAACAAGATCAAAAGTTAGCAAACCGCATTATTGAAGAAGGACGGGCAGCAATTTTAGCGATTAATAAATGGGATGCGATCGAAAAAGATTCTTACACGATTTATGACTACGAAAAACAAGTCAAAGACCGCTTATTCTTTTTGGATTGGGCTGAACCTTTATTTATTAGTGCCTTAACGGGAAAACGAGTGGAAAAAGTGTTCAACTTGGTCGATACGGCAGTAGAATCTCATCAACGACGCATTAGTACCTCGGTAATTAATGAAGTTCTTCAAGAAGCAACCGAATGGCATTCTCCTCCGACTTCTCGTCAAGGAAAACAAGGGAAGATTTATTATGGAACGCAGGTTAGCATTCAACCGCCAACTATTACCCTTTTTGTTAACGATCCCAAGCGTTTTAATGAAGGATATCGCCGCTATATCGATCGCCAGTTCCGAGAACAACTGAATTTCACGGGAACGCCCATTCGCATTCTTTGGCGTGGGAAAAAGGTTCGAGAAATGGAAAGAACTTCAAACCGGGCGACGAGAGTTTAGATGTCCTTATTTTCCTAGTTAGCAATAGACTTGCTTTTTCTTAACCTCGATCGCATTGCGGATACAGTCTTCTATCTGGCTCATCAAGACCGCACGGCATGAACATTTGAACTTGATTTGCGTCCTTATGTCGAACATTGGTAGGATTTGAGTTATCGGCGATCGCCAAGCCGCAACATTGAGCGATCGCTTTAAATAAGAACAGATTTATTCTTGCGGTAGGAAATTTTTCTGGACAAGGAAAAAATTTCATATTTATCGCTTTCGAGAGATATCCCGATCGTTTGCTCCCTCCGAGAATGCGTGATATTCTCGGAGAGAGTAACGCGCTCTCCAAATCGAGAACTAAAGCGATCGTCATCAAAGTCGAGACTTTTGTGTACATCTCTTTTGACTGAATATACTGCTTGTAAATTTATGTTCTCACATGAACGCATTTCATGACCGGAATAACCAATTTTTTCTTGTTTAATATTTGTCAGAACTACCAATTTTAAAAACAAAATGAATAATTTTTTGCAGTCAGAAAAGTTTATTGCCTTAGGAATATTTGTGTTAGCAACATTAGTATTTGCATCTTCTGGAATTTTTTATAAAATTAGCGAACTAGAACTGAGTGCTACAGCAACAGTTTTTAACCGTTTCTGGATAGCAACGGTAGTTTTTGGAATTTGGTTTGGCATAGAGCGTTTAACTTTATCCAAACAACTCGAGGTAGAAAGAACGATCGCCACAGAAAATTCCAGCCCGAGATATACAAGTTTACTCATACTTTTCCTCGGAATTGTGAATCTGGTCGATCATATTGTTTGGGCGCATTCTTTTACCCTGACCAACATCGCCAATTGCACTACGCTGCACAATACGATCGTGCCTTTTAGCGTCTTAATTGCATGGATCGTTTTTAAAGAAATATTTGGCGGAAAATATTTATTAGGGGTGGGGATCGCGATTTTAGGTGCGATCGCATTATTATGTGGAGATTTTAATTTACAAGATAATAGCGTTATTGGCGATATTGAGGCAGGATTCTCCGCATTTTGCTCCGCCATCTATCTTATTGTTTCAGAAAGACTACTACAAGCAATTAGTATAAAATCGATCTTGTTTTGGGTCTGCCTCATTACATCATTGGTAACCTTAGTCGAACTAATCATCGATGGCCAAGCCATATTTCCTTCATCCCTGCAAGCTTGGATATCTGTTATCGTCTTAGGATTTGGCATTCAGGTTATTGGCTGGGGAGGACTAATGAAAAGTCTGAAAATTTTGCCCGCAAGTGTTGTGTCGATGCAATTTTTAGTTACGCCAATAATCGCCTATATAGGAGCGTGGTTGATATTTGCCGAGAAATTGAACCCGTGGCAAATTGCCGCATCAATTCTAATCTTATTGGGAGTTTATATCTCATTAACCAATGCACCGCAAAAGAGTAATTCTCAAGGATAAAAGTAGCGATCGCATCAGTTATCAGTTATCAGTTATCAGTTATCAGTTATCAGTTATCAGTTATCAAGGAACGACAAATAACAATCGTTGACAAGGTGGAGAAAAAATGCCAATAACCAATAACCAACAACCAATAACTAACAACATTAAGGAACGATTAAAACCGGACAGGGGGATAAATTAATCACGCGATTGGTGACGCTTTCTGCTGCCCCTTCCGCCGTCAATCCCATACCGCGAGACCCCATCACAATCAGATTGACATCGAGTTCGTCCGCGACATCGCAAATCGTAAAAGAAGGCATTCCTTCCCGTTCGACAGTTTCTGCCTCGATCCCTTCGCTGGAAAATGCTGTTTTTGCACCCTCGAGCAATTTTTCCACCTGTTGGACAGAACTCATAACCTCTTGTGCTTTCGTCTCCTGTTCGATGGTCGGTGCTTCAACGACGGAGAGCAAAATCAGGCGACTTTCGTATTTGCGGACGAGATCCGCCACCACTTTCATCGCGTTGGCTGCTTCTGGGCTAGCATCGAGAGGTAATAGAACCGTTTTAAACATAAACTGTATCTCCAGTAACACCCGCTCCTGTACAATCGGCTAGGGATTCGATCCCCCAACTTGGGAAAATCTAGATTCCCTAGCAATATTGAATCGCATTTTGAGAAACTCAAACGAAAACAGGAGGATATTCTTGTGCCTAAGAAAACTGTAGCAAATTTATCAGAAGCGGATTTATCTGGCAAACGGGTTTTGGTTCGCGCCGATTTTAATGTTCCTTTGGACGATAAGGGCGCAATTACTGATGATACGCGGATTCGAGCCGCATTGCCGACGATCCAAGAATTAACGAAAAAAGGCGCAAAGGTATTGCTTTCGAGCCACATGGGTCGCCCCAAGGGACAGGTCAAAGAGGAATTGCGCCTGACCCCCGTGGCAAAGCGCCTATCGGAATTGTTGGGTAAAAATGTCACCATGTGTTCCGATTGTATCGGCGATGCCGTAGCTTCTGTGGTCGGTAGCATGAACAATGGCGATGTTGCTTTGTTGGAAAATGTTCGTTTTTACGCTGAAGAAGAGAAAAACGATCCCGAATTTGCCAAGAAGTTAGCGGCGAATGCAGATATCTACGTGAATGAGGCTTTTGGGACGGCACACCGCGCCCATGCTTCTACGGAAGGAGTCACCAAGGTTCTAGAAACAAGCGTGGCGGGCTATTTGATCGAGAAAGAATTACAATTCTTACAAGGAGCGATCGACAATCCGCAACGTCCTTTGGCGGCAATTATCGGCGGCTCTAAGGTTTCTAGCAAAATCGGCGTGATCGAGACGTTGTTGGATAAGTGTGACAAGTTGCTCATCGGCGGCGGCATGATTTTCACGTTCTACAAGGCTCGGGGTTTGAGCGTGGGTAAGTCTTTGGTAGAAGAAGATAAACTGGAATTGGCTAAGACTTTGGAAGCAAAAGCCAAAGAGAAAGGAGTCGAGTTATTGTTACCAACGGATGTTGTGGTTGCGGATAATTTTGCACCGGATGCGAATGCTCAAACGGTTAGCGTTGATGCGATTCCCGAGGGTTGGATGGGTTTGGATATCGGGCCTGACTCTGTAAAGACTTTCCAAGCGGCTTTAGAAGATTGTAAATGCGTGATTTGGAATGGTCCGATGGGGGTTTTTGAATTCGATAAATTTGCTCCGGGGACTGAAGCGATCGCGCATACTTTGGCGGGTTTGACTCCGAAAGGCTGCATCACGATTATCGGCGGTGGCGACTCGGTTGCAGCCGTGGAAAAAGTGGGTGTTGCTGAGAAAATGAGTCATATTTCGACTGGTGGCGGTGCCAGTTTGGAACTCTTGGAAGGAAAAACTCTTCCCGGTATTGACGCACTGAATGATGCTTAATTATATTTTAGGCTAATTGTAGAAGGGGCGCGATCGCGCCTCTTTTTTAGATAGGAAGGCCAATAACGCAAACAAAGTTAAAATCAACAAAAAAGAGGGTTTAAAGTATAACCCTCTTTTTTATTAAATACCACATTCAAGGAAGTTGTATAGTCATTTCAATTTAGATTGCGACAAAGCTGTCTTGCTATTAAAGCGGTTCAGTCGAAAAAAGGTGTTTCATTTTTATTTGAAATGACTATAATAGGTCAATTGCGGTGATTTTTTGATGCGTTAAGCTGTTGCTAACGCATCCTACGAGTTCTACTGCCAGTAATAATCATCTGAGTACTTTTCGGAACATTTTTTTACGGTGTCTTCAGAGTAGTTTGCATCCACCAGTGCAACATGTTGACCGTAATAGTAAACAACATTGTTGCCACCAAAACTGTACTGGACATTCCCTTGTAAGCAACTAAATACATCGTCAGCAATACTAGATCCCCAACTAAAAACAGAGAACTCAGGGCTAAAGCACGAATACAACTGATCTTTCGAGATGTCTGCCATAACCGCATTAGGATTATCTGGAACACCTACCGTTTTAACGTGTGAATTTAGACATTTTGTAATTGTGTCTGCTTGACTATTAGTTATTGCTGCTATAGCTGGGCTTTGTCCTTGAAGCATAATAAATGCAGACAGTAATAAAACACCAATTATTACGAAAAAACGACGTATATTTAATGATTGCATTAGAGATATCCTTCTAAATCTGTATTTTCTCAAATCTAATATGCCTAAGTATAATAGATGGATAGTAATGAATGCCAATTGCTGTTGAGTGCGTTAATGAAATGTAACAAACTCTCAAATCCTGAAGATTTAGTGAGTTATACTGTTACTAACACATTCTCTAAAGTTACTATTTGCAAGTGCGATCGCACTTTATATCAAATTCGGAAAACTATCCATAATACTAATGAAAATACAAAATCAAGACAATGAGTTTTGATGGTTCAGAATTTTTGGTGTTGGCAGGACGGCTTGTAGAAAAAGTTGAATTTTTTGCGACTCGCGAATCAAGATTGCGATCGCTAACAAAAAAAACTAGATTTCAGATCGCACTCTTCCTAATATTGTGGAAGCAGATAATAACACATGATAACTCGCTTATCTTGTCGTAAACCGCGTTGATTTTCGGCGGTAACCAGCCCTTGTAGTTCAATATTGCATTCTGAGAATGATCTCTCGTGAAATCCCAATTTTTGATAAAAAGAAGCATTCCAAGGAATGTCTCGAAAGGTCGTTAAAGTAATAGCTGGAATTCTCATTTCTCTTGCTCGATCGCAAACGGCTTTCACCAAAGCACTCCCGATCCCTTGTTTTTGAGATTGAGGATGAACATCTAATTCTTCCAAATGCCAACAATCTCCCAGTTTTTCGACATAAGCAAAACCGACCGGGATATCGTTGCGATCGCTAGCCACCCAAAGCAAGTTTTCTTGTTGCGCTTGTTGTAATTTTGCCATTGGGACGGGGCGATCGAGCAGTTCTTCCGGAAACTGTAATTCTGCTAAATAATCATGGAAAATCCGCGCCGCAGCCCTTTCAACATCGGGCAAATATGCCAAATTTTGAGGGCGGGCTAGATGAATTGTCTCGTTTTCTCGCATATTGTTAGAGGCAAGCATTGTGATGCAAAAATAATGCGATCGCTAACACCTTATTTAATAATCTTCACCTTTCCGACTTGTTGCTCTTTCCCGACGGCGATCCTCTCGTTGTCTGCGCCGTCTCATTTCTGCATAGTCGAGATCGCTTTTCCGACTCTCCTCAGATGTGCGGCGACTGGGAGAAGGACGACGAGAGGGTCGTTTTTTCTGGGGAGGTGCATTGCGAGCCTTTTTTTTGCCGTAGCGATCGCGCAGATCTTCCCGCATGGCAATAAAAAAGTCCCGCCGCAAACAAGGATACGCCCCCACCCATAACTCTTGACTGGGAATATAAATATCGCTGACCTTGCGAATATTTTCCAGATCGGGATCGTTGGACATGACCAAGCACTCTACCGGTTGTCCTCGGGCGATCGCTTTATGAATGCGCTGCAAAGGGGCTTTAATAATGGTTCTAAAGCCTGCCTTATCCCCAATTTCTACATTAATGCGGCGTTCGCGGTTTTCGACAATAACCAAATCTCCCAACCGATTAAAACTTTCCGCCTCATCAATGACATCTTCGGTAATAAAAGTATCCAAAACGCGACCCCGCCAAAAGCCGCTATAGCGCCATTTTCGATAGGAGGAATTTTGTATGCTCGCCCAATAGACCGGCGACCACAACCAATAAAACCCGAAAACAATGCCTAAAATAAACTTAAACCCTTGAGCGACTCCCCCAAAGAGAATATCTAATACAAAAAGAACAATCACACCCACAAAAGAAATTAACAGCCGTCGCAAAACATCTCTCAATGTTCCCCAGATCGCAGCATATTGAGACCCTGTTGCGATCGCAGGGACTAACTGTTCAAATTTTTCGCGAGTAATAGAGATAAGCATTGATTATGGGTTATTGGTTGTGAGTTATTGGTTATGGGGAAATATTCTCCTCAAAAAAATTGTGAAAATCCTAACATCCAGAAAATTTCCCTCAAGATTAGAGGATTTTCTCGAGACCGTATATTAAGGATTTTAATTCAGTTACTTTGCGAATGGCGAGAAGAACCCCCGGCATAAACGAAGCGCGATCGCTGGTATCGTGGCGCAGGGTATAAATTTGACCGGGAGAACCGAAAAGAATCTCCTGATGGGCGATCAGTCCGGGGAGACGCACGCTATGAATGCGGATATTTTCATCCCCGACACTTCCCCTCGCACCGGTTAAATGTTCGGTTTCTTCCACAGAGGACGGATTGTACGTTTTCCCTAATTCTGCCAGCATCTGCGCCGTTTTAATCGCCGTTCCGCTTGGTGCGTCAGCCTTTTGGTTGTGGTGCAGTTCGATAATTTCTACGTGGTCGAAATATTTCGCGGCTTGAATCGCGGCTTGCTGCATTAAAATCACGCCAATGGAGAAATTAGGGGCGATTATCGCTCCCGTGCTGGCTTTTTCGGCAAACTCCGTCAGATCTTTAATTTGTTCTGGGTTGAGTCCCGTCGTTCCCACCACCGGACGTACCCCATAAGCGATCGCGCTGCGAACATTTTCGTAAACGCCGTCAGGATGGGTAAAATCTACCATCACCCCCTGTACTTTTTCTTGGGTTGCCACCACTAAAATACTTTGCAGATCGTTCAAAATCGGAACTTCCAACTCGCCGCACCCCGCCACGACTCCCGCATCTTGCCCTAAAAGATTGGCGTTGAAGTCTACCGCCCCCACCAAGACCATATCTTCGGCTCCGGCCACGGCTTTAATGACTTCTCGCCCCATTTTGCCCCCCGCACCGTTGATAACCACGGGAATTGCTGCTTCATTAACCATTCTTTTCCTCTCGCTAGCTTTAAGCTGAGTTTTATTTTATCAAGATGGCTGCTCATTGCCTGACTCCCTTCGCTTTTTCTTTGAGAACCAAAGGATTGCTAGACTTGTTAACATTGCTACATTAAGATATTTTAAAAATCTTCTATTGCTTATATGAAGTGAATAGAATTGAGCCGAGTGAGTTTTGTTGATTGGTTTTGCGAGTACCGCGCAAAACCAACCTGCACAAACGCGATCGCGAACAAATCACTATTAAGAGGAGCTTAGGCGTGTCTGAAGTATTCGTTAAAGACTTTGAAATTAAATGCCCTTCTCATGAGAGAACTTGGAGTCAGATTGCCGAAAAAATTGCCCAATTTCCCTTACCGGGGATTCCTCTGAGATTGATTTTAATTGAAATCCGTGACGAAACGTTGATTTTTGAATGCAGCTTTATCCAAACCGATCGCCAGCCTATTTGGCCGTCTTTATTAGCACCGCGTCCCCGTCGGACGGCTAGTTCTCATCCGTTTGTTGTCGTTAATCTCATTCCTACAGGCATTCGGGCAGAAATTGGCGGCTTTGCCGGCGATGCCACCCCGAGTATGAATCTTTTAGCCAAAGCCTGCGATTATTTGATCGTTCACCCCAACTGCGTCACGGCTTCGGATTTATACTACGCGAACGATAATGTTCTTTACTTAGAAGGAAATTTAATTTGTCACCTGTTACTCGGTCATCTCAAACTCTTACCCGAGCCGCGCAAAGATATTGGGGTGGTGATTGAAAAACCTTTAAACGACCTCTTTTTAAATAATATTCTCAATGCCATTAATGGCGTAAGAACCGTTGGCGGCATTAATATCGATCCTGTCGTGGTAACAGGCGATCGCGTTAAAACCGAATGTACTTTTTCGGCTTACGGTCATGCCTCGGGGAAATTTTCTGGCATTGACGAATTAATGAAAGCCCTCGATGTTGTCGCCGAAACCGACACGACATCCGTGGCATTTTCAACGACGCTTTTTGTCGAAGATGAAATCAGAAAAAAATACTACGATGGGGAACCCATCCCCAACCCTTGGGGCGGTGCAGAAGCGACAATTACCCACATGACCACCAATTTCTATCCGTTTACCGCCGCCCATTCCCCCCTACTACTCGAATGGGAACATACGATGTTCGGCACCTTGGGAGACCCGCGAGACGGTGCGGAATTAATTTCGAGTTCCTTTCTCTGTTCGACATTAAAAGGATTAACCCATTCTCCCCGTCCTCTGCCTGTTGACGAACCTTTAGCACCGGGGTCTGAAGTAATTTCCTTGGAAAATGTTTCCGCCGTGGTCATGCCAGAAAGTGCGGTGGGGAATATTCCTTTCTTTACCGCCCTCGAGCAGAATATTCCCATTATTTTAATTCGCGGCAATCACACTCAATCGGAAATTACCCCTGCCCGCTTGGGTGTTGAAGATCGCGCCAAGCAACTGTATTACGTTAACAGTTATCTCGAAGCTGCCGGGCTGCTTTTAGCCTTGCGACACGGGATCGCCCCCGAAACAACAACTCGCCCCATTCTTCCTTTGCAACCCATTTTTCTCTAAAGGTTTTTAACCATTTCCCATTAGCAAAAATGACGATGGATTCTACCCGAGATAATCGTTCGATTTACAATGCGATCGCGTCCTATACGCCGGAAATTGAAGTGCGCTTGCACACTCCCGCTCATCAAGGGCTAAAAGGTCAATCAGACTATTTTAGCGATCGCATCTATGCTTACGATTTGCCTTTTTTTACCCGCGAAAGAAGCCATGATGCGGAAATAACTTGCGCTCGACTCTACCAAACCCAACATACGTTTTTCCTAACATCAGGTGCAACTCAAGGGATTCTGGCAGCCTGCACGCTTTTGGGGAGAAAACATCGCAAAGTTGCGATCGCTCTGAATAGCCATCTTTCCATTTTGCACGGGTTCGTTTTAGCCGGGATCGAACCCGTTTTTATTCGTTCTCGATCTTTAATGCCAACCGCAGAAGAAGTCGTACAAACTTTAGAAACTACTGAAGGAGAAGTAACGGCGCTCTTTTTAACCTGTCCCAGTTATGATGGCATCGTTCTCGATTTAGAACGGGTTGCTCGTTATTGTCAGGAGCAACAAATTGATTGGGTAGTTGATGAGGCACATGGAACGCATTTTCCCTTTTTCCCGCAAAACTTACCCTCTGCCCTCGATTTTGGCGCAGATCTCGTCATTCACAGTTTGCATAAATTTGCCGGGAGTTTGGTGCAAACTGCCTTGTTACATTTATCACCATCTTCGGCGATCGCGGAACGAGAAGTCCGCGAGGCTCTGGGGATATTTGAAACGACTTCTCGCAGCAATCTTTTATTACTCAGTATTGAAGAAGCCACCCAACTTGCTTTTAGTGCTTCTCGACAAGAAGCATTAAATTTTGCCCTTGAAAATTGCGATCGCCTGCGTAATTTACTCACTTGCTTTGATGAGATTCTCACTTACGATATGCGAGTGGGAGATCCATTGAAAATTTTCCTTATGAGCGATCGCGCTTCCGGGCAAGAATTAGAGCAGTTATTGTTCGCTTGCGAGGTAGATTGCGAATATTCTGACCGGCGCGGAATGCTCTTGATTTTCTCCTATCAAAATGGCGATCGCGATTTTAAAATTGTAGCAACAGCCTTAGAAAAAGTCTCTGAGATGTTATGCGATCGCCAGCCGATAGGGTTCTATGAAGAACATCACCTCGTGCGCGTTCCCGTCGTCCGATGTTTGCCCAAAGATGCTTATTTTGCCTCCCAAAGAAAACCGATTGCCCTCAACAATGCCAAAGGTTCTATTAGTTGTACGAGCATCAAAAAAATTCCCCCCTGTATTCCCGCCCTCTTCCCCGGAGAGGAAATTACAGAATGGCATCTCAAAAATATTACCTCCAACCCCACGATTGAAGTCATGGATTTTTAGCTTTTTGATGTAAAAATTATGTTACAATCGAGCCTCTCAAATTTGCTTGATAAAACCCCTTAAATTACTGAAATTAAAGGATTACTGGCATTTTCTCCCTTTTCCTTTTAGCCTCATTTCATTGACATTTCTCAACATTATTTTCCCGATCGCGGCGTTAAAATAGAGACAGTTGCAATCTAATTCTAGAACTAGACAGGCATCTATTTTGACAAACTTGTAAAATGAAAACGGACTATCTGAGCGTAGGCAGTGGCTTATCAGCCTTAGTATTTGGGGCATTGATGGCAAAATCCGGCAAGCAAGTCCAAATCTTAGAGGCTCACGAGTATCCAGGCGGTTTTGGTCATACCTTTACCATGGCCAAAAAATATAGTTTTAATGCACAACTGCATTATGTTTGGGACTGTGGTGAAGGAGGCAGTGTTAATCGAGTTCTCAAAAAGCTCGGCTTAGAGCGAGTTGTTACTTTCAATCAATACGATCGCAATGGCTTCGATCGCATGAGAATGCCCGGTTATTCCCTCAATATTCCCGCGAGTACCGAAGAACTCATTCAGCGTATCGAGGCTCTATTTCCTGCCGATGCCCGTCCCTTGCGCCAATTTATGGAAGAAGTCCAGAAAACCAGCAAAGGCATCAAAAGATTATCGCCTCCCCGCAAACCTGCTGACTTATTACAAAATTTTGGTGAAGTTTTCTGTGCTTTAAAATATCTAAATAGTACCTTACAAAACGTTTTCGATCGCTTTCATCTTCCTCTTGAAGCCCAAACACTTTTAGCCTTACAATGGCCGGATTTTTTGTTACCTCCCGAGGAACTTTCCTTTTTTGCGTGGGTAATTTTATTTACAGGCTATCAAAAAGGTGCATTTTACCCGACAAAACATTTTGAATTTGCGATCGATGCTTTAGTTAAAGTGATTGAAGAAAACGGCGGCGAGATTTTGTACAATTATGAAGTGAAAGACTTTTTACTCCAGGATAAAACAGTCACTGGCGTTCGCGCTGTTAATCGCCTCACTCAGCAAACTCGTGAATTTACTGCCGCCACAATTATCTGTAATATGGATCCCCAAAAAGCGGCGCGATCGATCGGTTTAGAAAAATTCTCCCAAGCAGTTCGGAAAAAACTTGCTTATGATTATTCCCCCTCCAACTTTGTCGCTTATTGTGTCGTTAAAGATATTGACTTGCGAGACTATGGATTTGGAGAATGGAACACTTTTCATACAGAGCAGAAAAGTTTGAATGAAGCGTTTACACAAATGTATGAAAAGCACGACTATTCTCAACCGAGCTTTGCCATTACCACACCAACATTATTAACCCAAGCGCAACGAGACTGCCCAGAAGATTGTCAAATTATCGAGTTTTTGACAGTTGCGAATTATACTTATTTTAAGCAATTGAAGGAAAAAGATAAAAAATTATATCGACAAAAAAAGCAAGAAATTCTCGACTCCATTCTCGATGTAATGGAACGAAACTACATTCCCAATTTAAGAAAACATCTGGTTTTCCAAATGACGGGCAGCCCCACCACAAACGAGCATTTTTGTAACTGTCCCGAGGGGAATTCTTATGGATCGAGCTTAACCCCTCGTAACATGGGAATCGGTCGGCTCGATTGCCACACTTCTTTAAATAATTTCTATTTTTGTAATGCTTCTTCTGGCTATCCCGGATTTGCACCGACATTTTGGACCGGGGCAAGTTTGTATCAGAAATTGTCGGGAGATTTGCTTTTAGCCAAAACTTAAAAATCCCCTAAACTTAAAGAGATCGTAAAACCATGAAGATAGCAATTATTGGCGGCGGAGCAAGCGGCTTAGTAACGGCATATTTGCTCGACAAACAAGGCCATCAAGTTACACTTTTTGAAAAAGAAACGATTTTGGGCGGACATATTCGCACCTTAAACAAAAATATTCGGCCCAATCAATCGAACTGCGACCAAATTTTAGAATCCGGTGTCCTTGAATTTCCGGTTAAGTTTCATAATTTTCTGGATTTAATGGAAGAATTAAACGTAGAATTAGAACCTGTTTATATTGGCTCGGGTTTATTTCTACAAGATGGTCGCCATTTTCTTTCTGGAGGAACCATTCGTAAAAATTTTACTGGTATTCAACGCTTCCTTGAATATTTGCGCCTCGATACACTTTATGCGCGATCGGCTGGGTTGTGGGTGAAAACTCGTTTTGCTAAAATGCAGGATTTTTATAATCAGCCTATGTCTCAACATTTGCAGCGCCAATGTATCCGGAATTGCTGGTTAAAATTGCTGACGATGTATAGCTATTCAATGCCCTTTGAAACGATCAATGATTTTCCGGCGGAATTGGCGATTCCAGCCCTTCAAGATTACATTTTTGTCAGTTGGGTACGGATTAAAAATGGCGTGTATTCTTATGTTGAAAAAATCCTCGATCGCTTTCGCGGTAAGATTTGGCTCGATGCAAAAATCAAAGAAGTTTCTCGAACCGTTGATTCGGTTAATATTCGTTTAGCGGATGGGGTAACGCAGCAATTTGACAAGGTTGTTTTTGCGACTCCTCCCGATCGCATCCTCGAGTTATTATCCGATCCAACTGAGGTAGAAATCAAGCGCTTTTCTCCTTGGAAGGTAAACCATGCTAAAACAATTATTCATTGCGATACATCAATGTACGATCGTTATGGCATTGAGAACTTTTCAGAATTTGACTTTTTTCAAACTGAAAAATCTTGGGGCTATAATGCTTATCTCAATCAGCTTTGTGGAATTTCATCCTCTCAAAAATATAGTCTTGCCTTTAATTTAAATCAGTTGCTCTCGCAGGACAAAATCATCCATATTCAAGAACATCACACCCCTTTATATACCGTTGCCGCGTTTCAGTATAGAGATGAAGTTGTGGCGACTAATGGCGAAAATAATACTTACCATGCAGGTGCTTATCTTGGTGATGGACTGCATGAAGGGGCGATTGTTGCTGCTATTCGGGTGGCTCAATTATTAAGATAAATATTTTCAATTAATGTTTAATTTCTACCAGCATCGAAAGCATTTTTAGAAAAACAACTCCGAGTTGAGAAAATTTTTCCTTTAATCGCGTTTGAAAAACTTCATCTTTTTCTAGAATTTTAATGATTTCTTGCAATAAATTTTGACGATTTTTGACCTCTAAAAAGGTGTGTATGAGCTTAAAAACCTTTAAATTGTCTCGAGAATCGGAGATATTGAGATCGTAAGATTGTTGATAGCGATGGGTTTGAAAAAAAGAAGTATAAACTCGATATTCGGGAACAAAATCTCGAAATTCAGAATACTCTTTTAATCTTTGACGAATTAACTCGGTAAAAATTGCAAATGATTGTACGGAGAAAATATTAAGAACGTATTGAACCAAAGTTTCTGCCAGCGCAGTTGAAACGATGCCTGCGCCCATGAGAATAGGATTGATACTAGCTAAAACCCCAAGAGAATTCAAAGAAATACTCACGACGAGTTCGGAAATTAAATGATGACCGAACTGTTTGATTTTCCAGCGATCTTGCGATTCTTTGAGATGGAGCGCATCGAATTGAGGGTGAACTTGATGAACTAAATTTTCGAGAACGGATGCGATCGCCGTCGATCCGAAAATACTATTAATCGTCCAGTGACTGCAAGAAGCGCTAATTTTTTCAAAGGCAGTTTCTAAGGCTTGTAGGGTGCGATCGGTTTCGTTGAAAAGTTCTGAGAGATCGGTGACAGGAGAAATGGGTCGCTCTAACTCTTTTTGCAAATCGAATAGATTTAAGAGCTTGAGAAAAACCTCTAAATAATTAATATCAATATCGCGAATATAATCGGTCGGTTTTGATAAAGCAGACAAAGCGGCTAACGACATAAGCATTTAAAAATATCGTGCTTTTGCCACGAAAAGTCTCACACCATCAATCAGTTAGATTTGAGTTGGCTGACTCAGAATCTCTGACTCGTTACAATTCTTTTGGTTTTTGAGAGGAATCATGGGAACGATATGTCAGATAATTTTCATATTATTAATTATACTGTTGAAGTGACATTCCTGACCTGACTCTGATACAGTAAAATCTATGTTTTCCCCACGATCGCAGCTTTGAGGAGAGATTATGAGCTATCGCATGGATCGCCGCGCTTATGCCGAAACCTACGGACCCACCACTGGCGATCGCGTCCGTTTGGCAGATACAGAATTAATTATTGAAGTTGAACGAGATTTGACTCGCTACGGGGATGAGGTTAAATTTGGCGGCGGTAAAGTGATTCGCGATGGGATGGGACAATCTCCTATTTCTCGTGCAGATGGAGCGGTGGATTTAGTGATTACGAATGCCCTCATTCTCGATTGGTGGGGAATTGTGAAAGCAGATGTCGGCATTAAAGATGGCAAAATTGTCAAGATCGGCAAAGCGGGAAATCCTTATATTCAAAATGATGTCGATATTATCATCGGACCCTCTACGGAAGCGATAGCGGGGGAAGGTTCGATCTTGACGGCTGGGGGAATTGACGCACACATTCACTTTATCTGTCCGCAACAAATCGAAACGGCGATCGCTTCGGGAGTGACCACGATGATCGGCGGCGGGACGGGTCCGGCGACGGGAACTAATGCGACAACTTGCACTCCGGGGGCGTGGAATATTTACCGAATGTTACAAGCTGCCGATGCCTTTCCCCTTAATTTTGGCTTTCTCGGCAAAGGCAATAGCAGTCAACCCGACGGACTGGTGGAACAGGTGCAGGCGGGGGCAATGGGGTTAAAATTACATGAAGATTGGGGGACGACTCCGGCAGCGATCGATACTTGTTTAAGTGTGGCAGATGAATGTGACGTACAGGTTGCCATTCATACGGACACTTTAAATGAAGCTGGGTTTGTGGAAGATACGATCGCCGCTTTTAAAGATCGCACTATTCACACTTATCACACAGAAGGGGCAGGGGGTGGTCATGCTCCCGATATTATCAAGGTTTGCGCCGAGAGTAATGTTCTCCCTTCTTCGACGAACCCCACTCGACCTTACACCACGAATACCCTTGAAGAACATCTCGATATGTTAATGGTCTGTCATCACCTCGATCGCGGTATTCCCGAGGATGTTGCCTTTGCGGAGTCTCGCATCCGTCGAGAAACCATTGCGGCTGAGGATATTTTGCACGATCGCGGCGCATTTAGCATGATTGCCTCGGACTCCCAAGCAATGGGACGAGTAGGAGAAGTGATTATTCGCACATGGCAGACGGCTCACAAAATGAAGGTACAGTTCGGACATTTGCCGGAAGATAGCCAACGCAACGATAATTTACGCGCCAAACGCTACATTGCGAAGTATACGATTAATCCGGCGATCGCTCACGGGATTGCCAATTATGTCGGGTCCGTAGAAGCTGGCAAAATCGCCGATTTATGTTTGTGGAAACCCGCGTTTTTTGGGGTGAAACCGGAAATTATTATTAAAGGTGGCGCGATCGCCTGGGCGCAAATGGGAGACCCCAATGCGAGCATTCCCACCCCTCAACCAGTACATATGCGTCCCATGTTTGGCAGTTTTGGCGGTGCGATCGCGGCAACTTCTTTGACGTTTGTTTCTCAAGCAGCAGTAGAAGGAGGAATTGCAGCACAAATTGGTTTACAAAAGCCAGTAGCGGCGGTTTCTCATACTCGTCAAATTGGTAAGAAAGACATGAAACTCAATGATAGTATGCCGAGCATTGAAGTGAATCCAGAAACTTATGAAGTTCGCGCTAATGGGGAGTTATTAACCTGCGAACCTGCAACAGTTTTACCGATGGCGCAACGTTATTTTCTGTTTTGATTCTCATCTTAAAGATGAGTAAATAAATAGCGATCGCATCTTGTGTTATTGTTTGTCATCATCCTCAAACAAATTTTCTAAATCACGATAACCACTTACTATCCTTTTTCTGGATTAACAGCGATCGGACGAGCCACAGTTATTGCTTTACGTTTAAATAACGAATAAATAACGAAGAAGCGATCGCGGCTCTTTTGTCAACATTGCAAACTTTTATACAATCCTTGCCCAATCTGCAAACAAGACTGATATCCTAGATCGATGCAACTGCACTGAAAAAGGGAAATCTGTATGCGACTGTCTCAAATGCTCTTTGTCACTCTCCGGGAATCCCCAGCCGAAGCGGTTATTCCCAGCCATCAATTGTTGCTGCGGGCAGGATACATCCGAAGCGTTGGCAGTGGTTTGTATAGCTATCTTCCCCTCATGTGGCGCGTGTTGCAAAAGATATCAGCGATCGTGCGGGAAGAAATGAACGCGACGGGAGCCCAAGAATGCTTGCTTCCTCAACTACAACCCTCGGAATTATGGAAAGAGTCGGGGCGTTGGGATACTTATACCAAAGCAGAGGGGATCATGTTTGCGTTTACCGATCGCCGCGATCGCGAAGTCGCCCTCGGACCCACTCATGAGGAAGTGATTACAACAGTTGCGAAGGACATGATTCGTTCTTATCGCCAACTTCCCCTGCACTTATATCAAATTCAAAGCAAGTTTCGCGATGAAATTCGCCCTCGTTTTGGCTTAATGCGCGGGCGAGAATTTATTATGAAAGATGGTTATTCTTTTCATGCTAATATGGAGAGTTTAAAAGAAACTTATCAGGATATGGATCGCGCCTATCGCAATATGTTTTCTCGTTGTGGCTTAGATTTTGTGGCAGTAGAAGCCGATTCCGGTGCAATCGGAGGATCGGGTTCTCAAGAGTTTATGGTCTTGGCAGAAATTGGCGAAGATGAAATTTTATACACGGAAGATGGCAAATATGCGGCAAATGTCGAGAAAGCAGAATCGATTCCTCCTGAAACTGAGGCTTCACCGTTTACAAAGTACGAAAAACGAGAAACTCCTAATACGCCTACCATTGCAACCTTAGCAGAATTTGCTCAATGTTCTCCGACAGCAATCTTGAAAAATGTCTTGTATGAAGCAGTTTTAGATAATGGTTTATTGGTGTTGATATTGGTCAGCATTCGCGGCGATCGCGATGTTAACAATGTCAAGTTGCAAAACGAAATTAGCAAATTACTGACTGAATTTGGCGCAAATGCCATTTTATCCCTTGAAGTTCCCGACGAAGAAGCACAAAGGAAATGGGCGACAACATCATTACCTTTAGGTTATATTGCTGCCGATCTCAGCGACAATTGCATTAAAAAAGATAAAAATATTCACCCCAAATTTATTCGCATGGTGGATAAAACGGCTGTCGATTTAAAGAACTTTGTGACAGGGGCAAATGAATCCGGCTATCATGCTTTTGGGGTGAATTGGGAAAAACAATACCCTTTACCTAAATTAGTCGTTGATGTCCGTAAAGCTGAAGCCGGCGATCGCAGCATCCGCGACCCGGAACAAGCGTTAAAATCAGCACGCGGAATTGAGGTAGGACATATCTTCCAATTGGGGACGAAATATTCGACAGCAATGGGTGCGACATTTACCAGCGAAGATGGCAAATCTTTACCGTTTGTCATGGGTTGTTATGGGGTAGGAGTCTCGCGTTTAGCACAGTCTGCGGTAGAACAATCTCATGATAAAGATGGCATTATTTGGCCGCCGGCAATTGCGCCTTATCATGCGATTATTGTCGTCCCTAATATTAATGATGAAAAGGCAATGGAAGCGGCAGAAAATTTGTACACAGCGTTAAATTCGACGGGTATTGAAACACTGTTAGACGATCGCAAAGAACGGGCTGGAGTTAAATTTAAAGATGCCGATCTTATTGGTATTCCCTATCGTATTGTTACGGGACGTTCTTTAAAAGAAGGTAAGGTCGAGGTTGTCCAACGTGCGACCAAAGAATCTCAAGATATTCCGTTAGATGAAGTGGTCGCAACAATCAAAAATTGGCTGTCTTCCGCGATTAGTTAAAGGAATGAGAAACAGTGAAAAAGGAAAAGACTGACCGATCGCTAAGAACCAATAACCAACAACCAATAACTAATAACAATCCCTATTCTTGGCTCGAAAAATCCCTAGAAACCATTCATCGCGCCCATTGGTATCGTTCGGTTAAAGCGATCGCAGGGCGTGGAGGTGCTGTTATCAACTTGGAAGGGCGAGACGCGATTAACTTTGCCAGCAATGACTATTTGGGGCTTGCGGGGGACGATCGCCTCGTGGAAGCCGCGATAAAAGCCACCCGAGACTATGGGACGGGAAGCACCGGATCGCGTCTATTAAGCGGACATCGACAATTACATCGGGACTTAGAAATAGCGATCGCAGACCTCAAACAAACAGAAGATGCGCTGGTTTTTAGTTCGGGATATTTGGCAAACTTGGGGGCGATCGCGGCTTTAGTCGGACAGAGAGATTTAATTTTAGGCGATCGCTACAATCATTCCAGTTTAAAAAATGGGGCGATTTTAAGTGGTGCGACAGTAATGGAATACAAACACTGCGATCGCCAAGATTTAGAAGCAAAATTACAGCAACATCGCCAACAATATCGCCGTTGTTTAATGACCACCGATAGCGTTTTTAGTATGGATGGTGATTTATGTCCGTTACCAGAACTGTTAGAATTAGCAGAAAAATATGATGCAATGCTGCTCATTGATGAGGCTCATGCTACAGGCGTTTTAGGCACAACAGGGGCGGGGTGTGTAGAGCATTTTAATTGTACGGGAAAATCATTAATTCAAATCGGCACTCTTAGTAAAGCCTTGGGCAGTTTGGGGGGATATATTGCCGGTTCTAAACTATTAATTGATTTTCTCCGCAATCGTGCTTCGACATGGATTTATACCACGGGATTATCACCTGCGGATACTGGGGCTGCGATCGCGGCTATTCGCATTATTAAAAAAGAACCTGAAAGACGAATGAAATTATGGGAAAATGTCAAGACAATTAAACAAAATTTAATAAAAAAAATCACTCTTTTTCCTTCTGAATCGCCTATTTTGTGTATGAGTATCGAAAATCCACAAGCTGCCCTCAATTTCGCTCAACAATTACAAAAAAAAGGTATTTTTGCCCCTGCAATTCGCCCGCCAACCGTTCCGACCAGCCGCATTCGTTTATCTGTTATGGCAACGCACGACCCCCAACATATCAACAAACTTTTGCAGACTATTAATGAGATAAACTCATAGAGAATAAGTTAGTTAATACAAGTTGATTTTATCAAAATAGCGATCGCATATCCAGAAAAAAAACCTCGAATTTTTGATTCGAGGAAATTAAATCATATCATTAACCGGGATGAAAAGCTAAAGCGCGATCGCCCCAATTGTTGGTTAAATTATTACTGCGTCTGCTATTTTGAGGTCGCGCTAAACGCGCTTCCTTTGGCGTTTCCTCCGATGATTGTTCGCGCTGGCGAGAAGCCGCTTTTTTGAGTTCTCGCTCAACAATGAAAACATTGGCATAAAGGTTAGCAATAATTTGTCGTCCGGCTTGAGTGACTTCCAAATAAGCTAAACCCGGTTCGATGTAAGGGTAAACCACATTCCAGAAAAACTGAGGAAAACCTGCCCGCAAATCGCCAGAGTGAGCGTATCCGAGTTGTTTGTTCGTGCCATTTTCTTCAAATTCCCGATACAAAGCTGGCAGTTTTTGCAAGTATCGCGGATCTGCCAGTTGACCGATGAGATCGGCAGCCCTCACTAAACCCGAATAATCTCCAGTATTCTCATACACCTCTCCTTTAGGAACAGGAAAGCGAGTGAGTTCGATATTCCGTTGCAAAATGCCAATATCAATCAACTTATGATAGCCAAACCTCTCGCTGACAAATTGCTTACCGCGATCGACGTGGTAAGGTGTGAGACTGGCATCAGTAGCACCGGGAGCGAGTTTTACGGCTTCTCCGTTTTTACCAATAACATAAAGACTTTCGTCTAAATTATCGTGACTGCAAATGCCTTTAAGATAACCGATATCGTGGCACAAAAGAGATAAAATACAGTGCAACCAATCCTCTGGAGTCACTCCTCCATCGCGAATTTGCTTGCCGCGAAGAATCTCTTGACCTGTCAGTGAAACCAGCACAGTATGTTCGACATCGTGATAAGCCGCATCACTACGGTTAATACTTTCTAGAGCCATCGTTGTTGCCCAAGCGATAATCTCCGGATAATCTGGCTTCAAGCTCCCGTAGGTGCTATAATAGGCAGCTTTCAGATGTTGGATGCAAGTGTCAATAGTGATTTCAATGAGACTGAACATAGCTTCCCCCGATAAATAAATGCTGGTGACAAAAAAAGATTAGAGAATTTCAGGAATTGTTTGGCGGTTTGCTGTTTCCTTATCTATAGTTTCCCTAAAAATCCCCGAGTTGCAAACCAGAAAAACTCATGAGTTTTGACCCAATCCCTCATTTCTTTTTCTTTCGCGGAAGACTGTCGCCAACACCCTCGGTCGAAATACCTCATAAAATTTCGAGAAACCTCAGAAAACCTCATAAAAATCAACGGGTTTTGCAGAATTGCCTTTAGAATGGGCAACAGAGAAAGATAGGAATTGTTCCCGGTAGATGCTGCTTCTTGAGTTAATGGTAGTTAAATTTAACAACAGTAGCGATCGCAATCCGGATGTTAAGATGACATTACCTCCAGCCTCCGCTTAAGCCAGAGTTCTGGGTCATTAGTCATTGGTCATTGAAAGGACTCGCGATCGCGATTGTTGGTCGATTGCTACCGCCAAATCATCAGCTAATCTGCAAAATATGATGGACGTAAAAGAAGCGTTAGAACTGGCCGATCGCTTAGTTTGCGCGAAGACAGGGAAGCATCTCAACGATTTAGAACGTGAGGTGTTTACCGGGTCTTGGCAAGGGCAAACATATGAGAAAATTTACCCCCTAAATCCCCAATATGTTGAGAAATATGTGGGTTACAAGCTCTGGCGAAAGCTCTCGCAAGCAATTGGAGAAAAAGTCTCCAAAAAGACCGTCAAAGGCACCCTCGAACGTTTGGCACGATCGCACCCCCTCAAACCGACTTATCGCATTGCCATCGCCCATCGCGATCGCGAACCGGATATCCAGTTGGCGATCCCTCTTGCTCACACCCTAATCTCACAAGGTCATCGCGTTTTTCGCACAACAGACGTACTGGGGGTACATCCCCTCGCTCAGATCGAAACAGAACTCGCTCAATGCGATTATTTTATTTTACTCCTCTCTGCGGAAACAGCAGTGAGCGAGATCGCAATTGAGCAGTTACGGCAGGTAAAGGAATTTCGCGCTGCCGGCCAAGCGCCGATTATTCTGCCTATTCGCATTCAGTTACCCGTTAGTTTTCCCCTCAATCACGCACTGCGAACCTATTTACACGGCATTCAAGCGCGAGAATGGAACGATCGCGAAAAGGATACCGATGCGATCGTCAAAGAAGTCCTACAGGTTCTCGATAGACAGGGAAATTGGCAGACTCACGAGGAAGAATTAACCTCAGAGATCCCGGCAACCCATCAATCTGTGATTCCCACTCCCGTTGCGGAACCGGAATTACCCAAAGGTCAAGTGCGTCTCGCATCTGAGTTTTATATCAGTCGGGATTCTAATGAGGAAAAATGCTATCGCGCGATCGCACAACCCGGGGCGCTCATTCGTCTCAAGGCTCCCCGACAAATGGGGAAAACTTCTCTCATGGCACGAATTCTTTATCATGCGCGAGAACAAGGTTATTGTACAGTGCCATTAAGTTTTCAACACGCAGATAAAACTGTTTTTCATAACTTGAACGAATTGTTGCGCTGGTTTTGTTTGAAAATTTCCCGTAAGTTACGCTTGCCCTATAAAATTGACGATTATTGGACGGATACTTACGGCAGTAAAGATAATTGTACGGCCTTTTTTGAAGATTGTTTGTTAACCGAATCAGATAAGCCTTTAGTATTGGGATTGGATGAAGTAGATCGCATTTTTGACTATCCCAGTATTGCCGACGATTTCTTTGGTTTATTGCGGGCATGGTATGAAGAAGCGGGGTATGGTGGCGGCGACAGCGATCTATGGGAAAAATTGCGTTTAGTGGTCGTTCATTCCACCGAGGTTTATATTCCGATGGATATCAATCAATCCCCATTTAACGTTGGTTTGCCCATTGAACTATCGGAATTTAGTATCGAACAAGTTGAAGATTTGGTACGCCGTCACGGGCTAAATTGGACGCGATCGCAAGTTAAACAACTCATGTCTATTGTCGGCGGCCATCCTTATTTAGTTCGACTGGCACTCTATCACATTGCTCAAGGGCAATTGGAGTTAAATAAATTAGTTAAAAGTGCGCCAACAGAAGCAGGCATTTATGGCGATCATTTGCGGCGACATCTGTGGAATTTACAGCAACATCGAGAGTTAGCCGCAGCCTTCAAAAAAGTCGTTCTCAGTGAAGAAGCTGTAGAATTAGAATCGATTTTGGCTTTTAAATTACACAGTATGGGATTAGTCGATCTGCAAGGAAATGAAGTGTCTCCTCGCTTCGATTTGTATCGGAATTATTTCCGCGATCGCATGGATAATATTTTGTAACGACAATTAAAATCCCCCTTCTAACCAAGGGGGACACAGTTATCAGTTATCAGTTATCAGTTATCAGTGAACCAATAATTAAGTTGGAATTAATTCTCCCGGACGTAGCTTTGCCCATTTTCCGGCTTCTTCCAAGAAACTTTCGCACCCTACCACGTCCCATTCCATCTCAACGTACTCTTGTTGGGTGCGGATATTGACATTAATACTCGGTTCTTGGGGTTCAAAATCCGGTGTGTCGGTTAAATGAGGTTGCTGGTGTTGGGTTTCAACCGCATTATAGGTGATGCAGCGATCGACGTAGTGACAGTTCACGCAAATACACATAAGCCTTTCCCCTCTACGCGCTCGTGTAATGAAAATAATTCGATGATTAATCAAATTTTAGCACTGCGGTCTGCAAATGATTTCTGAGTGATAAGAATTACACTTCTTTGTCTGAAATTGCGAGATAATGGATTGTAGTCAACTTTTATCTTAATTTTGCTCGCTTCGAGTTAGGGTATCTCTTCCATTCTTCATTGAGAAAATTTCTCTTGCTGTCATGCTCCCAAAGCACAACAGTTGTCATTGGCTAAAAATTCATGAACCTTAGAGTCTCTTGGTTTCTCTCTGCACTATTTGGCGCGATCGCCTTATCCCACCAACCTCTTTTGGCTCAGTCCATTACCTCCGGAGGGGATGGAACGACTGTCATGCCAGTCGGTTCAGCCTATGACATTGACGGAGGAACTCTATCGGGAGACAATCTTTTCCATACTTTTCAGAAATTTGGACTGGGTGCGGGAGAAACCGCTAATTTTATCGCCGACCCTAACATTATGAATATTTTGGGGCGTGTCGTCGGGGGCAATGCTTCTATTATCAATGGACTCATACAAATTTCTGGCGGAAGCCCCAATCTTTTTTTATTGAACCCTGCGGGAATTATCTTCGGCTCCGGGGCTTTTCTCAACGTCCCCGGTGATTTCACCGCTACAACCGCTACGGGAATTGGCTTTGGAGGCGATCGCTGGTTTAATGCCTTTGGAAACAACGATTATATTAATTTAACGGGAACGCCTTTAGAATTTGCCTTCGATCTGGAGAACCCGCGCGGCATCATTAATCTGGCTGATTTAACCGTCTATGGAGGAGATTTGACCCTATTAGCGGGAACGATCGCCAGTGAGGGAAATCTCGCCGCCACTAATGGCAATTTAGTTGTCGCCTCAGTCCCGGGAAGCAGCCTGATCCGTATTTCCCAAGCCGGTTCCCTCCTGAGTTTGGAAATTGAACCCCCAAGAAATGCCGATGGCATCATTACAGAAATTACACGATTAAATTTACCGGAATTATTAACAGGAGATGGCTTAGACACGTTATTAAGTCAAGCTGGTTCAGACCCGAATTTAGTCGTTTCTGGGGATGTTTGGGGGATAGATGGGGAAGGGAGAGATATCCTTGTTTATGCCGATGGCGATTTAATGCTGAACGGCCGTTGGAGTACGGCAAATGATTGGGGGGATGCGGGGAATATTGCCCTAGAAGCTGGAGGCAATATTTTTACCGGGGATCTCGATGCCTCTTCTTATGAAGGAGAAGAAGATAGCGGCCGAGGTGGAGACATTTCCCTCTCTGCGCGGGAGAGTATTCTTGTTTATGGCGCGATCGATACTCGCAGTCTCGCAAATTTTGGCATCTCTCAAGATGGCGGCAATGTTAGCCTTAATGCTGAAAATGGCTTTATTGCTGTGGTTGATAAAATTATTACTAGCAGTTCCGATGCCAATGCCGGCGCGATCGCTCTCTCTGCCAACAGCACGATTTACACGGATAATTTAACAGCGCGTTCCCTCGGATATGGCGATGGAGGAGAGATATCCGTATCAAGCAATTTCGGTCATGTTTTTACGGGTGATATTAATGCCGCTTCTGAAAATGGTTGGGGAGGGAGTGTCGCGATCGCAGCACAAGAAACTATCTCGACAGGCAATATTATTACCCGTTCGATCGCTGGAGAGCAAGGAGGCAATATCTCTCTATTTAGCGCATACGAAAGTATTGGCACGGGATTTCTCAATGCTTCTGCACCTCAAGGCAACGGCGGCGATATTAGTCTGAGAGCGATGGGAGATATTTCTATTTCCTATCTGAAAACCGAAGGATTCTATTTTGGTGGGATGACCCATATTTCAACGGATTCTTATTTCCGCGCCACCGATTATTTTCTCGCTCAAAATGGACTCTTTGCCAGTCTCTCCACGGCGGGAAATTTTGAAGGAGGAGCAATTTCTATCTATCATGGTGGTAGTTTCTTTGAAGTCGGCAGCGCTGGGCTAAACGGCACAGCAGGCGCGATTACAACCGGGCAGTATTCAATTTTGCCGTACCAGTTGTTTGACTCCGAATTTCAACAAGGCAATATTTTTATTAGTAACAACGATCCTTTTATTGATACTGAAATCGCCGAAGAGACAAATACCAATCCTGAAAATATAGAATTTGAAGAAAACTTATCTGAGGAATTTAACTTTGTTGGAGAACATACCGGACTTCAGCAAGAAGAGCTAGCCGGAGAAATTGAAGACAATCTCGAAGAACACTTCACAGAAGAATTTACCACGTATTTAGGCATCGGTGATGTTGCTAATGTCACCCCCGAACAGGCGCAACAAAAGCTCAGAGATATCGAACAATTAACTGGCATTAAACCTGCTTTAGTTTATGCAGTCTTTACCTCGGACGAGGTTGCCGATAATGGGATTAAAAGTGCAACTAAAGCTGAAGAGCAAACACTTTGGCAATATCCACAAACCAATACAAACCACCAAAATTTCTTACCCAAGAATCGGAATCGACGCAGTACGGATCGCTTAGAATTAATTGTCGTGACATCAGAAGGCGGTGTGATTCGCAAAACTTCCCCAGCGACACGAGAACAAATTCTCAAATCCGTTCGCGATTATCGCCGCAACATTACGAATTTACGCCGTCCCGGTGCTTATTTAGAATCTTCCCAAGATTTGTATCGGTTTCTCATCGCGCCTTTAGATAGCCATTTACAGGCACAAGGAATTAATAATCTTTCCTTTATTATGGATGCCGGATTGCGATCGATTCCCCTTGCTGCCCTTTACGACGGTCAAAAATTTGCGATCGAAAAATACAGTTTGGGAATGATGCCCAGTTTGAGTTTAACCGATACCAGTTATAGCGATATTCGCAGCCAAAAAATTCTGGCTATGGGTGCAGAAACCTTTGTCAATCAAAGTTCGTTACCGGCAGTTCCAGTTGAACTGGAAATGATTACTGAAAGTTTGTGGCAAGGGACGGCTTATCTCAACGAAGAATTTACCCTCGATAACTTTCACGCCGCCCGAGAAAAAGGAGATTATAATATTGTACATTTGGCCACTCACGGAGAGTTTAAATCCGGTGCGCCGAGTAATTCTTATATCCAATTTTGGGATAGCAAATTGCAGTTAGATCGCTTGCAGGAATTAAAACTCAATAACCCTCAAGTCAATTTATTAGTTCTCAGTGCCTGCCGAACGGCCTTAGGAGACGAACAAGCAGAATTGGGCTTTTCGGGATTGGCTGTCATGGCTGGCGTGAAAAGCGCAATGGGTAGTCTTTGGTATGTGAATGACGAAGGAACATTAGCCTTTATGTCCCAGTTTTACGATCGCTTGCAAACCCATTCCACTAAAGCTGAAGCCCTGCGCCAAGCACAACTCGCCATGTTAAACGGCCAAATTCGCGTTAAAGACGGGCAATTAATAACCCCACTCGGAACAGTGGCTCTCCCCTCAGAATTAGAAGGAATCGGCGATCGCAATCTGGCTCACCCTTACTATTGGAGTGCCTTCACGCTCATTGGCAATCCTTGGTAACGAGCAAAGGGAACGAGCAGATTTTGCTCATTCCCTCCTCTTTTCTCATTGTTTGGTCGAGCGATCGGCTTTTTGCACGGGTTTGGGAATATTCGCTCGCGGTCCCCTCGGTACTTCATTTCTTGGCTGGTAAGACTTCTTATAAGGTTTGCCTTTGGTAAATCGTTTCTTCCGTTTAAAGACTTCACCCAGATTGTGAGCCTCTTGGATCGTTAAGGCCGTTCCTTGGCGAAGAATATGCACATCCCAAAAGTGTCCTAGCACTCTGCCTCCTGCTAATATTCCTTTGAGATTCAGTTTGAAATATTTTTTCTTATCCGATTCTTTGCGAGGGATTTGCGAAATTTTAATGATGATGCTTTCTTCTTCTTGAGAATAAAAAATAGCTTCCCCTCGAACTGAAAAATAGCCATCTTCTACAGGTACGATCCTGTTGGTTGTTTCGCTGGGCTGGTCGGAATCGACTTCATTTTCATTCGCTTCAAGGGTTTCGGGGTGCAGTAATTCCGGTTCCCAAACCCCAGTAATTTGAACGTGCAGCATTTCATCTTGTTGGCGCGTGCGAGGATATACAACCCAAAGATGAGATTCTTCTAAATTCAAATGATTTTTAATGAGGCTGATCGTTCGTCCCAGCAAAACGGCATCGATTTCGGTACCGTCTTCACCCAGAAGAATCCCTCGGGTTAATTGTTCGTCGGCAGGTTTATACCAACCGCGAACCAAACCGATCGCTCGATACTGTCTTGGCTCGCTGGGTGGGGGAATGGGTTGTTTGCGCGGACTGCGGGTAGAAGCAATATCTGGCGTTTCGGCGGTCGTTTCCACGGGAAGAGGTTGAGTGTTGTTGTTCATTTCAGTGCTGTTATCGGCACGGGGTGGCAAATTAGACACGGTAGATAACGATGATGATTGGCACAAACGCGCTCCGGCAGACGGATTCGCGATAATGGGGTTTCGAACTCCTCGGGAAAGAGGCATGATTCAATCCTCGCTGCGAATAAGCATTTTACCTTGACAGGCAAACGTTAGTACAGACTGATGAATCCCGCTCTAGTTTCCCTCCGGATGAGTTTTCACCGGGTTGCATGAAGCTAGCCGGGTCAGTCTGCCTATTGTACTCAATGCAGGGGCTTTAGCGGTATATCCGTATAGTTTTGTAGAAATCTTTCCCCCAAACGACAAGTAGTAAGCGAAATTCGATCGCTGATAACTGATAACTGATAACTGGTGATTGATAACTGGTGACTGGTGACTGGTGACTGGTGACTGGTGACTGGTGACTGGTGACTGGTGACTGATAACTGGTGACTGGTGACTGGTGACTGGTGACTGGTGACTGATAACTACCGTTCCATTTCGGGGTTAAAAATTTCGCTCAATCCTTCTCCCACGAGGGAAAGTCCTGTCACCATCAGGGTCATAGCCAAACCCGGAAATAATGCCGTCCACCAAATTCCCGTGGGTAAGGAATCTAATGCCAATTTTAAATCGTGACCCCATTCGGGGGTATCCAAAGGCAATCCCAGTCCCAAAAATCCCAAGCCTCCTAAAATTAAAATGGCATCGGCGGCATTCAGGGTAAATAACACGGGAACGCTTTGAATGACATTAAGAAATAAATAGCGAGATAGAACTCGCGTTGGCGTTGCACCCATCCCTCGAGCCGCTTCGATAAAAAGTTCGGTTTTTACGCTGGTGGTATGATTTCGCACTACTCGATAATATTGGGGAATATAGGAAATACTGAGAGCGATCGCAGCATTTCCGACCCCTCTCCCCACGACAAAAGCCAATGTTACGGAAAGGAGCAACCCCGGTAACGTATAAATCGTATCCATTAAAAATAAAATAATGCGATCGATCTTCCCTCCCAAATAGCCGCTAATCAGTCCCAAAGGAACGCCGATCGTTAACGACAGAGAAGTTGCTAAAATCACCACTTGCAATGCCACGCGAGAGCCAAATAAAGTCCGAGAGAAAATATCATACCCTTGACGACCCGTGCCAAACCAATGTTCGCGACTGGGAGGCTCGTGAATGGGATTACCTAAAAATGTGGTGGGGTCTTGCAACCATCCCCATGCTTGAAAGACTGGAGCAAAGATGGCGATAATGATAAAAAAAGTCGTAATAACGAACCCGACGAGCATGAGCCGACGGGATAGAGAAGGATAAGTTAAAAATTGTAGCCATCGAGGTTGTTTGTTGAGCGATGCCGTCATAGTTAGGGATCGGGAACTAAGGGTTGGAAGTTAGGCATTGGGGTTTAGTTTATCATTCAGAGCGTAGTAACTAATAACCAATAACTAATAACCAATAATAAAAATATCCCAGTTCGTAAACTGAACTGGGAAACAACAATTGCAACTATACAAATAAATTCACACCGACGATCTTTGAGTTTGCCAAATATGTTGCTTGAGATGCACTTTTAGCTCATGGTCGCATTGCTGCGATCGTAGGATGATCGAGAAGCAGAACTGGGTTTGCCTTGAATGCTATTAGAATATTGTGTTGTGTCAATGTCCATCCCAATTTCAGCAGCCGCACGTCCTAACATGGACTCTTGACGGTTGCGGATAAGTTTGGTGTGACGCATCATTAAAGCACGGGCTTGATTTTTAGTATCCATAATTTTGATCTCCTGATTGCCGACCTCGTAAAATCGAGTGCTGTTTTTTGCTCATGTTTTTACTATATCGGAATATTCTGTAAAAAATGATACAAAATAGAAATTTTAAACAAAAATTAATAATTGCTTTGGGATGGGTCTGCGATCGCGTTCCCGTCCCGATCGCGAGCAAAACTGGAAAGGGCGGTAAAGGCAGAATGCTAGGATTATGATGATATACAGAGAGAGCGATCGCGCATCATCATATTTAAGCTCCCAAAAAACTTAGATTCTTCTGTATTGATATTCGCGTGCATCCCTCAAATCCTGCCGAGATCGGCGGAATCATTCCGTAATGGTATTTTTTAAGAGGCAAAAATGAGCGCTTGTCAAGTGGTTCTTCGATATTTTTCTCCAGTTTTAGCGATCGCGCTACTTGCGGGTATGACGGGGAGAGCGATCGCTATAACTCCCGCTACAGATGGCACGGAAACGCAAATTACGCAAATAGGCGATCGCTTTGATATTGAAGGGGGAATGCTTTCAGGAGATGGAAAGAATCTTTTTCACAGTTTTGACCGATTTGGTTTAAATGCTAACGAAATCGCCAATTTTCTCTCGAGTCCGCAAATTCGCAACATTCTCGGACGAGTTACGGGGGGAGATGCTTCCATTATTAATGGGCTAATTCAAGTAACAGGTGGAAACTCCAACTTATATTTAATGAACCCAGCAGGCATCATTTTTGGGCAAGGGGCAAGTTTAAATGTTGGAGGGGATTTTTTCGCCACGACGGCTACAGGAATTGGCTTCAATGGCAATTGGTTTGAGGCAATGGGAACGAATGATTATAAGGCTTTGAACGGCGATCCCAATCAATTTGCCTTCGATCTCGCCCAACCCGGATCGATCGTTAATGCGGGGAATTTGGCAGTGGGAGAGGGACACAATTTAACCCTGACGGGGGGCATGGTTGTCAATACGGGAACATTAACCGCAGAGAGAGGAAATATTGCGATCGCAGCGATACCGGGAACGAGTTTAGTGAGGATTTCTCGTATGGGAACTCTCTTAAGTTTAGAAATTGAACCGCCTCGGGATAGAAAGGGAAATATGACTGCGTTTGATGCCCTCGATCTGCCGGAGTTATTGACGGGAAAACAGCCCGATATAGAAACGAATTTAGCCGTTGTCGGGAACAACGTACAAACCCTCGCAGGAACGATTATTCCTACTTTAGCGGGAACAGCGATCGCAACAGGAACGCTTGATGTTACGTCAGAAATAGGAGGAACGATCGACATTTTGGGCAATCGCGTGGCTTTGGTGGATAATGCCCTGTTGGATGCTTCGGGAGATTTTGGGGGCGGAAAAGTGCGACTGGGGGGAGGTTATCAAGGACAAGAGGGTGTTTATAATGCCGACTATACTTACGTCAGTGCTGATGCTCTGATTTTAGCCGATTCTCTTTTAGAAGGAAATGGCGGTAGTGCGATCGCTTGGGCGGATAAAACCACTCAATTTCACGGGGAAATCAGTGCCAAAGGGGGGGCGATTTCCGGCGATGGTGGATTTGTGGAGATTTCTGGGAAAGAAAATCTTCTCTTCACTGGCGATGTTGATGTAGGTGCATCAGTCGGACAAAACGGCACGATCTTATTCGATCCCCAAGATATTATTATCGAACCCAATGATTTTGTCGCAGACAATAATGCAGAGCTAGGCGACCAACAAATTTTATTTGCAGATGGTGGAGCAACTACTTTTGAAATCGATGATGCGACTCTTCAAGGTTTAACTGGAAATGTAACTTTACAAGCAACAAGAGATATTATTTTTGATACCGGTGTCTCTCTAGATGCCTTCGATCTCTTAAATCAAAATTTGACTTTACAAGCTGGCAGCAATATTACCATTCGAGAAAATTTAGAGTTTTCTTTTGGTAATACTCTGACCATGAGTGCAGGAGGAAATATTATCGTTCAAAGCATTCTAGGAATAGGCACGGGAAATATTAGTTTGACCAGTACGGGAGGTAGCATTACTGTCAATGGAGGTATAACAGGAATTGATGGTACTGTAACCTTACAAGCCGCCAATAATCTTCAAATTCAAGGAATTAACGCCAATGGCGCGATCGCTTTAACCAGTACCAATGGTAATATTACGATAGGTTCTAATAAAAGCAATGAGATTATCAGTGGTTATTTTAATGGTGGCAATGCCGGGCAAGTTGTAGTAACAGCTAATAATGGTTTAATTACTCTGAATGGTTGGATTCACTCGGGAGGAACGGGGAAAGCTCAAGGCAGTACGATCGCCATTACTGCGGCTCGTTTCCGTGCTATTAATCCCTTTGATGGAGAAGTTTTAAATATTAATTCCTATAAAGCCTCTGGTGCTGGAAATGCAACGGGACAATTGGTGACAACACCGACCAGTCTTCTCGCTACTCCTGCTAATGTCGTTTTGGGCAATGAAGGGGGTGTGACTCAAACCAATGTCGATACACTTCCAACTGGAAAAATTGTTCTCACTTTTGCCGGAGATCCCAATCCTATTGAAGCAGGAAGCGGTTCGACTTTAATTTCTATCAATTTACTCGAAGATACGACTTTTACAGTCAATAAAACCCTCGGATCGACGGGAAGCGGGACGGAAGGAATTATCGGTATTATGGCAGCAAATATTCCCCCCACGGTTGTCGTTTTGCTGGGAGATGGAGATTTTAGTGCAACTATTCCTGAACTGGATACGGGAACTGTTGCAGAAGTTGCCACACCAACTTTTAGTTTAAGTACAGATGCGATCGCAGCCGGACAAAATTTAGAACGCGACGCTTCAGGTTGTAGCACTGTTAATAACGAAACCACAGATAATGAGAGTTGTGAAATCGTAGCAAGAGAAGAGGTGCGATCGCTTTTGACTATTGAAGAGTAAAAGAATTTTGCTATACGATTCTGCAACAAAATCGCGCTAACATTAATCAGCGATCGCAAATCAAACGCGATCGCTTTCGGGAATTTCCCCCCTTGTATTTGTAGACTGCTGACAAATTTAGAGGAAATGACAATGGCGCGACGATGTTGGGGGTGGTTGGGGAAGAGTTTGCAAATTTTGATGATATTAACGCTATTGGGTTACAGTGCGATCGCATGGCTGTTGTTTCTCCATCAACGGCGCTTTATTTTTAATCCCATGTCCGCGATCGAATTAACGCCTGAAGCCTTAAATCTTTCCTCTTATGAAGAAGTGTGGATTCCTGTTGAGAATAACGGGAAAATAGAGCATTTGCACGGCTGGTTTTTAGAGTCGAGTTATTCTCCTTGGGGAACATTGCTTTATCTGCATGGAAAAGGAGGAAATATTAGCACGAATATCCGTCAAGCGCATTATTTTCAAAAACTGAGTTTATCGGTTTTCTTATTTGATTATCGAGGATACGGACGCAGCGAGGGAGAATTTCCGGGAGAACAGCAAGTTTATCAAGATGCAGAAATCGCTTGGAATTATTTGCGAGAACAGCGTCAAATTCCCGCCGATCGCATTTTCATTTACGGACATTCCCTTGGTGGTGCGATCGCGATCGAACTCGCAAAAAAACAATCGCAAGCGGCGGGTTTAATTGTCCAGAATTCCTTTACTTCTCTGCTGGATATGAGTCGGCGTTCCTTTCATTTTCGTCTCTTTCCGATTAATTTTCTCCTCAGACATCGTTTTGATTCTATTGAGAAAGTACCAGATCTAAAAATGCCCGTTTTATATATTCACGGTGCAGAAGATGACTATGTTCCTCCGCAAATGAGTCAAACATTGTATGAGCGATCGCCGCAACCTAAATCACTTTTGCTCGTTCCAGGTGCCAATCATAATAATGGAAATTTGTTTTACGATCGCCCTCTGTATAGCCAAAAAATCCTGCAATTTATTCGACAAGCCAATAATTAACTAAAATCGGTAAATGGGTGTGCGATCGCAATCTCCGAGAGTGACAGACGTGGGATATAATTGCGATCGCTTTTTCATTTGAATTTATTCTCAACATTCTACAAATAAACTAGAATTAACATGAAAGAAATCAGCTAATTTTTTAGCTTGCGCTTGACTAATTTTACATTTTTCTTCAAAAACATCGAAAACAATCTCTTTCGAGCCAAAAATATTGATTAAATCTGCTGCTTCTAGATTTCTTGCTTCCATTAAATGCAGCAATATTGAATGCGGTGTCGATCCGTCCATTGGATAATGTTCGTCTTCGTATTTTTCAATTAAAGCAATCAAAAGATTGAGTAACAAAGATTCTTCTAAAGTACGATTTTGACGATGTGAGAGTTGTTCGGCTAATGCGATCGCTTTTTCATTCTCTTCCTCAGTTTCGATTACTTTAGGTTGATATCGAGCCAGCAAATCGCCGTAAGTTTCGCGGTTAAAAGTAAAAGTCATTTTTCCAGTCCTCTTTATCGTATTTTGCGTGAGTTAAGATGTATTTAATGTAAATAATTTGGTCTTGATAAACAATATCTACGATTAAGCGATATTTATTGCCTTTGATATTGAATACGGTAAAATTGCCAACAGCTTCAGCTTGAGGATAAACAGATTGAACTTCTACTAAATTCGACCAATTTGCTTGACTGGCTGTTTTATACCAGCTATTCAGAGCACCTCGACAGTCTGAATGTATTTTGTAGAATTCTCTCAGCTTTTTTCGACTGATAACGTGCATCGGGAAAATTCTCCATAATTTTTATGATTTTATCTCATTGATTCATTTCCTCCTTGTTGCAGTGCAATCTCCCAATCTGAGATTAAGAAACAAAAAGCACGATCCACTTGTGCAATTTGACATAATGAAATTTTGCAATATTCTAACTCTAACTCAAAAAAATTAAGGATTTCCAAAATATCTTCTTTATATTCTTCTGAATACTTAATATATAATTCAACTTCTTCAAGATATTGCAAAGATTTTAGAACTTGAAGAGATTCTTTATCAATTTCAAAGATTTTGAGATTTCTAAGATTTGGAAGTCCTAAGAGTGTATGTAGATTAATTGCACTTCTAGGAATCGTTAACGAAGAAAGAGATAAAAAGATACTCAAAGGAGTCAAGTCTTTAGGTATATCCAAATCAAAACTTTGTGTTAAGCAAATATTTACAAATATCTTAAAAGATTCTAGTTCAGATTTTTTTACAAACATTTCCCCTTTAAAGTCTTCCAGAACATCATTTAAACAGTAAACTATCTCTAGGTGATGAAGTTTAAGTATGTTTTTAGGACAATCTTTTAAATGTTTACCTTTGTCAATAAAAAATAGAGTATCTTGAATAATATTATCATCAAACAGTTCTTTTCCAGACAATCTCAGTAGAATTGAAATCATATCTTTCATTTCTAGTAAAGCACAAACTTTAAATTCTTGCTCCCATTGTTCAAATGATTCTACCAACAGTATTGATTCAGTATTATAATACAAATCAAAAAAATTCTTCCATTCGTCACTTAACATCCTCCAATAATTTGAAATATATGTTTTATTGGCTGATTCTAGGTATTCTACATAATTTTCTGTATCTTGTTGATATTTATAACAGTCATTGAGTTCTTGTATTGATTTTTGATGAGTTTGTTGTAATTCGGATTTTTCTTGCTCTAATTCTTGGATCAACAGATCGTCAATTACTTTAATTGCGCGGTAAAGCGGCACAGCAAAAAATTCTCTATCTGAACTTACACGGTATTCTTGTAAAGTTTCATGCACAGTTTTTTCCGTGCTAACAGCATCTTTAAATTTTCTAGAGTATTCAACACGATAAGGGGTAGGGACACTCGTTCCAGAAAGCTCTTTTGCTCGAGTTTCTGGATCGCGAGATGTCCTGCCAATTTTCAAACTTTCCAGAATAGATAGGTTAGACAAGATGTAAATGAAGCCTTCAGACATTTTTCAATGAAAGAGTAATAAACTACTTACCCAAAACAAAATTAACTAACTTACCGGGAACGACGATCGCTTTCTTAATCTCCTTCCCTTCTAAATAAGGTTGCACTTTATCCGAGTCTTTTGCAAAGGCTTCTAACTCCGCTTTTGTGGCACTCGCAGGTACTTGAATCACTGCCCGTTTTTTACCCATGACTTGCACGACTAAAGCAATCTCATCTACTTCTAAAGCTGTCGGATCGTGCTGCTTCCATGCTTGTTGGTGCAAGGAATCTTTACCGCCAATTTTCTGCCATAATTCCTCAGCAAGATGAGGGGCAAATGGAGCCAGTAAAATAAGTAAAGTCTCGATGCCTTCCTCATAAACCGAAGACTCTTTGCACTTAGCATCATTTAAGGCATTGCTGAGTTTCATCATTTCCGAAACCGCCGTATTAAATTGATAATCTCCTTCTAAATCTTCCGAGACTTCTTTGATAGCAGTATGAATGGCACGGCGCAACTTTTTCTCTTCTTTGGAAAGTTCCTTGTTACTTTGAGAATTTCCTTTTTTGTCGGCATATTCATCGACTAAACGCCAAACACGATTTAAGAAGCGAAATTGTCCTTCTACATCTGCATCATCCCATTCTAAATCTTTTTCGGGGGGAGCTTTAAATAAAATAAACATCCGCGCTGTATCAGCACCATATTTACTTAAAACTTCTTTTGGATCGACTCCATTATATTTGGATTTAGACATCTTGACAAAGAAGACTTTTAATGGTTCTCCCGTATCGGGATCGGGGAAAATTTGCAAAGTGTCTCCCGTTTGAGGATCTTTGGGATCTTTGAGATCGATTTTTGACCCAGAAGGTTGCGTGGCAATATATTGAAAATATTGACCGGTGTTGGGATTTTGGAAAGTAATATCCTCGATCGCATTTTTCTCGACTAAGCGTTGATAGGCGATGTTCACATTATTTGCCCTGACATGAGCAGAAGGAACGTATTTATTAGTCTTAGGATTCTTATAGGTTATCCCTTGAACCATGCCTTGAGTTAAGAGTTTTTTGAAAGGTTCGTTAAACTTTAATAAACCGCGATCGCGCAACACTTTCGTAAAGAAACGAGAATACAACAAATGCAAGATCGCGTGTTCGATTCCACCAACATATTGATCCACCACCATCCAGTCATTCACCTTTTCTGGATTAAAAGCTTCTCCTTTATTTTTTGCATCTGTATAGCGCAAGAAATACCACGAAGAATCGATAAAAGTATCCATCGTATCGGTTTCGCGTTTGGCATCTTCATTGCAACTGGGACATTTTACATTAACCCAGTTTTCCATCTTCGCTAAAGGTGAAGGACCTCGCCCACTAAAAGAAACGTCATCGGGCAATTGTACGGGTAAATTTGCATCGGGAACGGGAACCGCACCGCAACTGGGACAATGAATAATAGGAATCGGAACTCCCCAATAACGCTGACGGGAAATCAACCAATCTCGGAGACGATAATTAGCTTGTGCGTTACCGATTTTCTTCTCTTCTAAATACTCAATGACTCGTTTTTTGGCATCAGGGACGCTTAACCCATTCAACACATCAGAATTGTTGAGAATTCCTGTTTGATTATCTACAAATGCCTCGGTTAACGGTTCGGAATTTTCGGGTGTATCTGCTGCTGAAAAGACAACTTGTTTAATCTCTAAATCGAATTTAGTCGCAAATTCAAAATCTCGTTGATCGTGGGCGGGAACTGCCATAATTGCCCCGGTACCGTAATCCATGAGAACATAGTCGGCGATCCAGATGGGAATTTGAGCATTATTAACGGGATTTATGGCATAACTACCCGTAAATACGCCGGTTTTTTCTTTCGTGTCATCCGTGCGATCGATTTCGCTTTTTGCTGCGGCTTCTTTTTGATAAGTTTCTACTGCTTCTTTTTGCTCTGCTGTTATTAATTTAGGAACAAAGGGATGTTCGGGAGAGAGTACCATAAAAGTTGCTCCCCAAAGGGTATCCGGTCGCGTAGTAAAAATAGGAATGGCATCCCCGGCAACGGTTTTAAATTCAACATGCGCCCCAATAGATTTGCCGATCCAATTGGTTTGTAAGGTTTTAACTTTCTCCGGCCAGCCTTTTAATTGTTGCAAATCATCGAGCAATTCATCGGCATATTCAGTAATTTTTAAAAACCATTGACGCAATAATTTCCGTTCGACTTTTGCTCCCGATCGCCACGATCGCCCTTCACTATCGACTTGTTCGTTAGCTAACACGGTTTGGTCAAAGGGATCCCAATTTACTGTCGCTTCTTTTTGATAAGCTAAACCGGCTTGATAAAACTGTAAAAATATCCATTGCGTCCACTTGTAATAATCTGGGGAACAGGTGGTCACTTCTCGATCCCAGTCGAGGGAAAGTCCGAGGGTTTTGAGTTGTTCCCGCATTTGGGCAATATTTTGATACGTCCATTTGCTGGGAGGAATACCACGATCGATCGCCGCATTTTCCGCCGGGAGTCCAAAAGCATCCCAACCCATCGGATGTAACACCCGATAGCCTTGCATCCGCTTGAGACGGGCAATAACATCGGTAATGACATAGTTGCGGACGTGACCCATGTGCAGGTTGCCCGAGGGATAGGGGAACATGGACAACGCATAAAACTTAGGCTTTTTGGGGTCTTCTGGTGTGCGATCGATACCCTTCTCTGCCCAAGTTTGCTGCCACTTTTGCTCTATCTCTGCTGCGTTGTATCGGGACTCCACGACGATCTCTCCTGCTGGGTTGGCAAAGTTGTATTTTATATTGTAAGGGAATTGGCAGACATGGTGTTATCTCATAACCCCAACCAACCTTGCAGAGTGCGATCGAGTTGCTTTGCCTCTACTTCCTTGGATAACCAAACTCTCATGATTATGAAAATGCCGCTAGAATTGGAAGCCGTAATCTTAGCAGGAGGTCTTGGTTCCCGTCTCAGACCTATTGTTAGCGATCGCCCGAAACCAATGGCTTTGGTTAGAGGACGACCTTTTCTCGAGTGGATTCTGTTAGAACTATATCGAGTCGGAGTTCGTCGCATTATTGTAAGTATTGGCTATCTAGGGGAACACATACAATCTTATTTTGGTGATGGTTGCCAGTGGAATTTAGAGATTGTTTATGTTCGAGAATCCGAACCTTTAGGGACAGGTGGTGCAATTCAATCTGCTTTACCTTCCATTCAAGGCCACTCTTTTTTAGTGCTGAATGGAGATTCATTATGTCAATTTGAACCCCAACAACTGATCGAAATCTGCGATCGCCACCAAGCAAAGGCTGCGATCTGGCTGACTCGAGTCGAGAATAGCAAGCGCTATGGTAGCGTGAAGATTAACGAAAACAATGCGATCGTTGGATTTTATGAGAAATCGCAAACTGTCAATACAGGATTAATTAATGCAGGGATTTATTTACTGTCAAAAGATATTTTTTCCTATCCTTGGGGAAAAATTCCGTTTTCAATCGAGAAAGATATTTTTCCTCAATTAGTCGGTTCGGATTTATATGGAGCGATCGGAGATGATATCTTTATTGATATTGGTACACCAGAGTCCTATTTAGCAGCCGATTCATTTTTCTGTCAATATTGGCAAAATCGTTAAATATAAGCGATCGTGCCGGGAAAGTTCTAGATATGGAAGACAGATTATTGTAGAATAGCACTACTTTCTCATCGCGTTGGCGAAGCCTCTCCTAGAGGAGAATCGCGCTGAATCATCACTAGGGTATAGAAAGTCCCGATCGGAGTCAATCTACCAAAATCTACCATTTCAACAATGTTAAAGCGTGCAAATATTGTTTTATCCCAAGGCAGACATAGAGGGATAGATGATTATATGGACTATCTGCTCGAATTACTGAATTCTATTTACGAATCAGTCGCGATCGGAGATACCTATAGAGCAGATTCTCATAACTACATTATTGACGGTAATTTTTCTAACGAACGCGATGAAATTGAAATTCTTTCTTCTGCTGGTGTTGTTATTATATTTGTTGCCAGTGAATGGGCGCATTTTTTTAAGGGAGTTTTATATTTTAATACATTTCAACATCGCGATTTTCTAATTTCTCGTTTCTTACGAAAATTATCTAAAAAACGCAGAGGATTATTAACGCATCGACTAGTCAAAAAGATTCTTTTTGAGTTATTTAATGTAAGAGTTGATGAAATTTACTATTGGGCAAATAGAGCAGAAGAATTTGCCAAAAATGCTTCATTTTTTACGGCAATAATTGGTGCTTCAAAAGATTTAGTAAAACCTTATAGTGATTTTTACAAAGTTCCAGCTTTTGCAATAGAACCATTTTTTGAGGAAGGGAAATTCTTAGATAAAGATGTAGAGGGTTCAGCAAAACTTTTTTTGTCTGGAAAACTAACTAAATTTCGTCAAGGCATGCTTACAAATATTAAAAAAAGTCATCCTAACCTTGATATTGAATATATTGAGAACAGTACCAATCTATCGTCCGAAAAATTTACCCATGAGTTATACATTCCACAACAATTTCGATGGCCTTATAGCAGTCCTATCCGGACATATAGAGCATATCGACAAGGCTTTATACCTGTTAATTTCTCGCAATACAGACAGTGTATTATGGATATGTATTTACCAATTCTATCAGAATCACCAGAATCTTATGAGCAGTTTATGTCATATAAAATCAAAAAATTAGTTGCAGGTGCAAGAGCTAGTAATGAAGTCAGAAAAGAACAAATTAATGTTTATGTAGAATATCTGAATCGAGATTTAGAACAAGAAAAACAAAAACAACCAATCGCTAAACATATTCAGTTGATTGTAGAAGATTATCAAGGTTTCAATATTGTGAAAGCTGATGAACAATACTATGCCATTCCTCAAGGAGAAGGACAATTTAATCTCGATCGCATTAAACGGCAAGATTATTCTGCCTCATTCTCGGCTATAGATGAAGCAGATGTGCGTCGTCAAATTTTAGAATTCAATCAACATTTTCAACTCAATACTTATAAAATTCAATCAATCAAGAAAAAACAAGGATTTAGGATTATTAAAGTCGATAAAAAATACTATGCGATTCCTGAAAGAGAGGGGAATTTTAGTCTCGATCGCATTGAACGAAAAGATTATTCAATGTTCTTTGTCGCTGATTCGCGATCGGATATTTATCATCAAATTACAGAGTATAAAAAACCTCAAATAGATTCTGGCAAAAATACAATTAACTTTACCATAAAAGGTTATATTAATCAAATTATCACAGTTCTATTCGATCGCTAGCAACAAAAGACAATTATTCACTATCTCCTAATCTTCGTAAATTCATGAATGGATACATTTTCGGAATTGATATCGCTGGAATACAATCTCCTCCAGCAAGATATGCTTATTTATCCCAAGCAGCAATTGATATTGCTACAAGTAGTCAGAATCACTCTTTAAAAATTCTGGAAATTGGATCTTGGGTAGGTGCCTCAACAGTTACGATTGGAACAACATTAAAAAATCGGTTTCCTTCCTTAAATTGGGAACTTCATGTTGTCGATCCTTGGCAGGAGTATTTTAATAATCCAAGGAAAAAATATTTGAATACTCCAATTAATTTAGACCGACATTATTGTTCTATCAACGAACTGGCCAGAACAGGTAGAGCTTTCCAACTTTTTATCAGTAATATACAAAATGCAGGAATCGAGACAAATATTGTAATTCATCAAGGTTCAAGCCTTGATATTCTGCCAAAACTTCCCCAAGAATCCTTCGATTTAATTTATATTGATGGCAATCATTTGTATGAATTTGTCAAAGGTGATATCTTCTATTCGAAGCAACTTGTTAATCGTAATGGTATTCTTTGTGGGGACGATCTCGAATGTCCTCAACCCCCTGTCGATCGGAAAAGACATGAAGAATTATTAGCTCAATCTATTGATTATGACTGTAGCGCAATTTGCTATCATCCCGGTGTGACCCAGGCTGTTATGGAAGAATTAGGAATACTTGAACCAATGGAAGGATTTTGGGCAGTCAGAAATAGTGAGAGGGTTTATGGAAAATACCAAAATATTAATTATTCCTTTAATCCAAGACTGATCCCGAGCTATTTACCTCTTCGGAATGAATCTTTTTTCCTTGGTAGCAAAAATGGTTACAATATTTTCTTAATCGATTGCGGTATTGTACGAGTCAATCAAGACTTTGGTCAAATTAATTTTGCAGATAATATACAAGAACTACTTTCTCGAGAAGATTCTGGGATAGAGTTTGTTGCCTCTAGAGATGAATTTTTGACCTGCGATATATTCAAATTAGTTCCCAGTCAATCTACTAACGATATGATTCAGTTGATCGCAGAAGATTATCAAGGATTTAATCTTTTGACAGTTGGGAATACATTCTATGGTGTTCCTCAAACTGAAGGAGAATTTAGCCTCAAACGAGTGGAAAAGAAAGATTATTCAGTTTTATTTATAGCCGATAATGAAACGGAATTACGCACTCTTTTGCAGCAAAATCCCTATCAAAAAATTCAGTTGATCGCAGAAGACTATCAAGGATTTAATCTCTTAGCAGTTGGGAATAAATTCTATGGTGTTCCTCAAGCCGAAGGAGAATTTAGTCTCGAACGAGTAAAAAAAGAGGATTATTCAATTTTATTTACAGATACTAATGAATTAGCGCTGCGCGAACGGATTATGAAGTATGATAATGAGAAGTGGCGATCTCCTCCCAGTCTTCCAACATTATTCCAGAAGATACTCTCTCACATTGTCAGTTTATTGAGCAACGATCGCTAGTATTTCCTGCAAAAGAGAGCAGTAAATATTTTCTCTATTCATTCTTTCGAGCGACTCTACTCCCTGATAAACCAATGAATGACAATCCTTTTTTCCAATCCGATCTTGCTTCCTCTAGCAAACCATTATTTATTGATTTAGAGCCTGCCTATGGTTGTAACCTTCGTTGTCGGATGTGTCATGTCACCTATATGAAGGACAAAAATCTTCCTAAATTTATAGATAGCAAGAGAATTGATTGGGGATTTGTTCGAGATAAAGATGTTTCTTTGGGTTCGGTATTTGAACCAACGATTCACCCATCCTTTAATGAACTGATTGGTTTTCTGAATAAAGAGAATGCTCGGATTAGTTTAGTCACGAATGGTTTCAATTTATCTCCAGACAAATTTAGCAACCTCTACAATGCGCGGCTCAATATTGTTAACTTATCCTTTGATGGTGCAAGTCAAGAGAAGTATGAATATATTCGTCAACGATCGCGCTACGAACGGGTTATCTCAAATATTCAAAATCTCATCAAGCAGCAGCACAATTCAGAGACTACATTTATTATCAATTTTACAGTCTGTAAATACAATATGGATGAAATTATTCCAGCGATCGATCTCTGGGAATCAATGGGAGTTCATACTCTCAACCTGATTGCAATGGTCGCTCGAGAGCAAGAACCATTCTTTGTTGAAAATTCTCTCTTTGATGTTAGAGAGGACTTCAATAAATCTCTAGAAATGGCGACGGATTATCTGGTGAAAAAAGGTTTGAAAATTAGTCTCATGTCTCCCTATTTTGCCAAACCTGAAGTCAGAGAAAAATATGCAGATTATTTTGTACCACCAAGTGCGATCGCGGTCAACAAGCAGCGAATGATGGGAAGAATTCCGTCATTGTATCATTATTACGGTTATGGAAAGTCTATCATTCCCCATAAGACTTGTAGCGCTCCCTTGACAACAGTAAGAATTGATTACGATGCTAATGTTTATATCTGCAAAAGTATCAAGGTTGGCAACCTCTATGAAAACACATTTGAGGAAATTTGGAATTCATCGGAACGCAGTCAAATTATATCGCAACTCATTGCTAGTCCAAAGCAATGTAATATTTGCGATTATTTTAAGTTTGGCATTAATTTTCAAACGATTGATTATGAAGAACCCGATTACTTTATCTCGCAACACCTTTTGACAGACCCGTCTAATGCCGAAATTCAATTAATTGACGAAGGCTATCGAGGATTTAATTTTTTGAAAGTGGGGAAGCAATTTTATGGAGTTCCCCAAGGAGAAGGAGAATTTAGCCTCGATCGCATTGAAAAGCAGGATTATTCTATTTTTTACCAAGCAGAGGATGAATCTAACTTGCGCGATCGAATATTAAGCGATCGCGTAAATGCTGAAATTCAATTAATTGCTGAGAACGAACGAGGATTTAATCTTTTGAAAATGGGGAATCAATTTTATGCAATTCCCCAAGGAGAAGGAGAATTTAGCCGCGATCGCGTGGAAAAACAAGATTATTCAGTATCCTTTAAGACAGATAGCGAATCAACCCTGCACCAGCAAATTACAGAGTATTGGATGCGATCGCATCCCCATCCTGAAAATATTCTCAAAACTACCTTCAAAAAAGGAGTCAATCGCATCTTCAGATTATTCGGCTAGTCTCCTTATTGAATGAGCGAATTACTCCTTAACGCAAACTCTCTTGAACAATCATGTTAAACCAAGCCAATATTGTTTTATCCCACGGAAAACATAGAGGAATAGCAAGCTATGTAGACTATCTTCTCGACCTGCTGAATTCGCTTTACGAATCCGTTACGATGGGAGATGCCTATCGAGCAGATTCCCATAACTATCTCATTGATGGTAATATTCCTAATGAATCCGATGAGATTAGAATTTTAGCATCTGCTGGTGTAGTCATTATTTTTGTTGCTACAGAATGGACGAAGTTTTTTAAGGAAGTTTTATATTTTGATACCTTTCACAATCGAGATCTCGTCGCTTCATTTTGGTTGCGAAGCCTCCCGAAAAGATCTAGAGGATTATTGACCAATTCATTATTTCTGAAAATTCTCGATCGCTATTTCGACATCCAAATCGATCTACTTTATTTTTATGTCAATAGAGCAGAAGAATTTGAAAAAAACTCCCATTATTTTACAGCCGTCATCGCACCTTGTCAAGATTTAGTCGAACCCTATAAATACTTTGGAATTCCTACTTTTGCGATTGAACCCTTCTTTGAAGAAAACAAATTTCTCAACAAAAATTTACAAAGTAAACCTAAAATATTTTTTTCAGGAAAATTTACAAAATGTCGTCAAGTTGCTCTAGCAAATATGCAAAAAAATCATTCGAGTCTCGATATAAAATATGTTGAAAATAGCACAAATCTATCAGAAGAAGATTTTACCCACGAAGTATACATCCCTCAGCAATTCAAATGGCCTTATGGAAGTCCCATTCGGACATACAGAAGCTACCGACAAGGTTTTATTCCTGTTGATTTTGCCCGCTATACTCAAAATACAATCAATTCTTATCTTCCAGTCTTATCAGACTCACCAGACTCTTACAATGCTTTTATATCCTATAAAATTGACGAATTAGTTGCAGGAGCAAAGGCCAGTAATGCTATCCGAGAAGAACAAATCAAAACTTATCGAGAATACTTGATTCAACAGGAAGACCCCATACATAAAAAATACTACAAAAGTAAAAGTATGGAAGGTCTTCAGTTAATTGAAGAAGCTCATCAAGGCTTTAATATTCTAGAACTCGAAGAGAAATACTATGCCATTCCTCAAGGAGAAGGAGGTTTTAGCCTCCAACGCTTTGAGAAGCAAAATTATTCAGTTTTTTTCACCAGTGAAAGCGAAGCAGATGTGTATCGTCAAATTGCTGAGTATAATCTTTCATCGCCTGCTCAAATTAAGGAAATTAGAAAAGCCTATAAAGGCTTTAATATCCTAGAATTAAATCAGAAATACTATGGGATTCCTGAAGGAGAAGGAGAGTTTAGTCTCCAACGCGTTGAAAAGCAAGATTATTCAGCTTCTTTTATTGGTGAGAGCGAAGCAACCGTGTGTCGCCAAATTAAAAAGTACAAAGCAAAATCCAATCGCAGTTCTCAATTGTACCTCGGTATCAATAAAATTAAAGTTGCAATAAAAGGTTATATTAAAAAACTGATAGACATTCTTTTTGATTCCTAACAAATAATATGAACAAAAAATTAATCCTCGATGTTTTATTCGTTAATCCAAATTCCTCTGCTAAAGCTTATCAAGATTTAGCCAAGACTTATTCTGCTATTGAACCGCCAACTTGGGCATTATTATTAGCGCAGGCTTGCCGTTCTAATGGTTTTAATGTTTCGATTCTCGATTGTGTTGCTGAACGTTTGAGCAACGATCGCGCTGTAACCCGGATCGAGGAAGCCAATCCTCGCTTGGTTTGTTTTGTCATCTATGGTTCAACTCCCAATTCCGGTACCATCAATATGATTGGCGCAAATCAATTAGCCGAAGACTTAAAGGCAAGTAAACCGGGTTTTTCCATCTGCTTTGTTGGTTCCCATACCAGTGCCTTACCCAAAGAAGTTCTTGCTTTGTCTTGTGTTGATTTCATCCTTTTAAATGAAGGAGTTTATGCCCTGCAAAATCTCTTGAGAACCGACCTGAAAAGCGATCTCGGTAAAGTTAAAGGTATTGGTTATAAACAGGAAGGGTATCCTATTCTTAATTCTCCAGAACAATTGGTACCTCAAGAACGAATGGATAGCGATCTGCCGGGTTATGCTTGGGATCTCCTCCCTTATCGCGAGAAGCCTCTCGATCTCTACCGCGCTCATTTTTGGCATGCAGAATTCGATCCTCAAAAGCGGACTCCTTTTGCAGCAATATATACTTCTTTAGGCTGTCGCTTTGCTTGTGATTTTTGTATGATTAATATTGTTAATCGGATGGATAACGAGGATAATATTAATGCTTCTCATTCTAAAGGAATGCGTTTTTGGAGTTCAGAATTTATTCTCAAGGAATTTGAAAAATTGGCAGCAATGGGAGTGAGTAGCATTCGCATTTCTGATGAAATGTTTTTCTTAGATCGACGCTATTATGAACCTTTAATTCAAGGGCTAATCGATCGGGATTTTGGTTTGAGAATGTGGGCTTATTCTAGAGTAGATACTGTGCGCGATCGCGCCTTAGATAATTTCAAAAAAGCGGGAATTGGTTGGTTAGCCTTGGGTATCGAAGCTGGCAATCAAACAGTTCGTCAAGAAGTCTCTAAAGGAAGTTTTCAAGATGTTAATATTCGTGAAGTTTGTCAGAAAATCCGAGAACGCGATATTAATGTTATGAGTAACTATATTTTTGGGTTTCCAGAAGATAACTTAGAAACCATGCAGCAAACCCTCGATTTAGCCCTCGAATTAAATACCGAAATGGCCAATATGTATCCCTGTCAGGCATTACCCGGCAGTCCCATGTATCATATTGCTAAACAAAACGAATGGGAACTGCCAGATTCTTATGAAGGATATGCGTTTTTAAGCTATGAATCCCTGCCTCTGAGAACGAAGTATCTCAGTTCTGCTGAAGTTTTACAGTTTCGGGATAATGCTTGGCAGACTTATTTTACCAATGAAAAATATTTGTCCCTTGTTGAGACAAAATTTGGCCAGCAAGAACGGAAAAATGTTGAAGAGATGGCTTTGATTAAATTAAAAAGGAGGATTCTCGGTGACTGATGCGATCGCACCAGCATTCCCGGTAGGGAGTATCGCGCAAACTAGATCGAATTTAACAAAAGAAGATTTGATTGCTTTTGAGGAAGAAATTGCCAATCTTTTCAACTCTGCTCAAATTCGCGCCCCGGTTCATTTATATTATGGCAATGAAGAGCAAATGATTCAGATATTTCAGAAGATTCGTCCCCAAGATTGGGTCTTCTGCTCTTGGCGAAGTCATTACCAATGTTTATTAAAAGGAGTGCCAAGGGAACAATTGCGCCAAGAAATTTTGGACGGACGATCGATTTCTCTTTGTTTTCCCGAATATCGTATTTTTTCTTCGGCAATTGTTGGAGGAGTTTTACCCATTTCTGTCGGTACGGCGATGTCTATAAAAATGAGAGGTGAAGAGAGTAAAGTTTACTGTTTTATGGGGGAAATGACCGCAGAAACGGGAATTGCTTACGAGTCAATTAAATACAGTCGCAATCACAAACTACCAATACATTTTATCATTGAAGATAATGGGAAATCTGTATGTACGGACACGCGAGAAGTTTGGAATCAACCACATTTGAGTTTTGAAGAATTTGAAAATCGAGAAGATGAGTATATAACTTATTATCGATATGAAACGAAGTATCCTCATGCTGGTGCTGGTATTCGGGTTGAATTTTAAACAAGACTATGAAATATTTTGACGAACTCAAGCGATCGATGAATTTTTTGGCTGAAGACCCTAGAATTGTTTTCATCGGTCAAGCAGTCGCAGTAAAAGGAACTGCGATGACTAATACCTTAAAAGAAGTTCCTTTAGATAAGAGAATTGAATTACCCGTTGCTGAAGAGATGCAAATGGGAATGACGACAGGAATGGCTTTAACAGGCTTGATTCCAGTCAGTATTTTTCCCCGATGGAACTTTCTTCTTTGTGCCATCAATCAATTGGTTAACCATTTAGATAAAATTTCCATGATGTCGAATGGTGGATACCAAACTAAAGCCATTATTCGCACTGGAATTGGTTCGGAACGTCCCCTACACCCTCAACATCAACATATTGGTGATTTTACCGAAGCAATTTCTCGCTGTTGTACGACCATCGAAGTCATTCGTTTAGAAGAACCAGAAGATATTTTTCCAGCTTATGAACTTGCCCTCAAACGCGAAGATGGAAAAAGCACAATTGTGGTTGAATATGGCGATTTTTATAACGAAAAGTAGGAAAAGTTAATGAAACGAAGAACTTTATATATTGCCGGTCATACCGGGCTTGTAGGGTCTGCACTATTAAGGCGTACAATAAAAGATACAAACTATTCTGTAATGACGCGAACTCGTGCCGAACTGGATTTAATGAAATCGGAATGCGTAGAGGAATTTCTACAACGAGAACAGCCCGATCGCATTATTATTGCAGCCGGTAGAGTGGGCGGTATTTCAGCTAATCAAACTTATGCAGGAGAATTCATTCATCAAAATTTAACCATTCAAAATAATTTAATTCATCAAGCAATGAAAGCAGGGGTTAAATCGCTTGTTTTTTTAGGCAGTTCGTGCATGTATCCCAAACATTGTCCTCAACCCATGTCAGAGAGATCGTTGCTGACGGGAGTGTTAGAAGAAACCAATTTACCCTATGCGATCGCCAAACTTTCTGGCTGGGCAATGTGCCTAGCATATAATCAGCAATACGGGACGAATTATATCACCGCAATTCCTGCAAATTTGTACGGCATTAACGATAATTTTCATCCCCAAGATAGTCACGTTATTCCGGGGATGATTCGTCGCTTTCACGAGGCGAAAATCAATGATGCAAAAGAAGTTATTATTTGGGGAACGGGTAAACCGAAACGAGAGTTTTTATTGAGCGACGATCTGGCAGATGCTTTACTATTTTTGCTGGATAGTAATTATCATTCCTCTCAACCGATTAATATTGGTAGTGGAGAAGAAGTCAGTATTGCTGAATTGGCAGAAATAATTAAAGAGATTGTAGGTTTTGAGGGAACTTTAATTTTCGATCCGAATAAACCCGATGGAATGCTTCTCAAGCGATTGGATAACTCCCAACTAGAAAAGTTTGCTTGGTCTGCTCGAACTTCTCTCGCGGAAGGAATAAAAAAAGTTTATCAATGGTGTTTGGATGGTAGAATGTTAGAGCGATCGCATTATGAAGCACCAAACAATACTTAGTTTATTGCGATATTGTCTTGCCAATGAAATTCAAACAATTAATTACAATATCAACGAGCTATGCTTTGATTGGCCTCATTACATTGTCTTTTCTGGAAATTGCTTTTCAAATTTCCAGTCTCAAAATATTGCAAAATAGCTCTCTATTCAAGAGATTATTGAATATTGCCGATCGCAAACAATTTGAACGAGCTTTTTGCCATTCTGATTGGTGGAAACATCGCTTTATCGAACGTTATGAGAATAACTTCGGCATGATTTCCAATGAACCCAGTCATGATTTTCATCCCAATCGAGGCTGGATTCCCAAACCCAATCTCAATCTTACTCTTGGTTCTATAACATATACGACTAATAAGCAAGGTCATCGTGCCTTAAAAGATTACGAACCAAACGCCCAACAATATACTGTGTTAATTGTTGGTGACTCTTTTACTTTTGGAATTGATGCTGACGATCGCTACGTTTGGACAAATTTAGTACAAGCCAAAGATAAACGATTAAATATTGTTAATCTAGCAGTGGGGGGTTATGGTTTAGACCAAATGTATGTTACTTTAAAGGAAAGTATTAAAATTTATAATCCAGATTTGGTAATTACTGCTTTTACTTCTGACGATCTATTTCGTATGAAATTAAACTTCAGAGACTATAAAAAGCCACAGTTAAAACTTAAAAAGAATGGATTAAAGATCGCAAATATTCCAATTGATAGCTTGGAGAACACTTATTTAGAAGCAAAACAAGATTTACAAGAAAATACAATACCAGTTTTGAAGCTAGATGATGTTATTTTTAATCTATCTATTTCTTGCCAAGGACCCGCTTATAAGTTAATTAGTCAAACTTTCTTGGAAATGCAAGAAATTGCGGAGACCAACGATGCTGAATTTCTTTTAGTTTATTTGACTAGCGATCCCGACCTTGCAAATCCCAAGGATGTTGTTTATTATGGTGCTACAGCTTTTCTGAAATTTATTAGCGAAAATAACGTCAATTACTTGAATACTGTTCCGCATTTTTTGGCAAGGAAAGAACAAGACTATAGAGGTGGACATTATCAAAAAAACGAAGCAATTTTAGTGAGCGATCTAATTTATGAGAAAATAATAGCATTAGACTCGTTTGCCAAATTCGGAAAAAAAGAACCATGAAAATTCTTGTCACGGGGGGTGCGGGTTATATTGGCTCAGTTTTAGTGCCAATGCTGTTGCAAAAAGGTTATGAAGTCACCGTTCTCGATAACTTTATGTACGGTCAAACCCCTTTGCTGGATTGCTGCTACGATCGCAATTTGGCGATTATTCGCGGAGACGTGCGCGATCGCGATTTGGTTAAAGAACTCGTCCCCCAATTTGACGCTATTCTACCCTTAGCCTGTTTGACAGGAGCGCCTTTGTGCGATCGCGATCCCGTAGGAGCAAAACAGATTAATCACGACGCAGTACGCTTTATCGCCGAGTGTAAATCCCCAGAACAAATGCTCGTATTTCCCTGTACCAATAGTGGTTATGGCGTAGGAGAACAAGGTATTTTTTGCGATGAAAATACCCCCATGCGTCCGGTATCTTTATATGGACGGCTCAAAGTCGATCTCGATCGCTATCTGTTAGATCGAGGGGACTGCGTAACCTTTCGTTTTGCGACGGTATTTGGGATTAGTCCTCGAATGCGGTTAGATTTGCTCGTGAATGATTTTACCTACCGTGCTGTGGTCGATCGCACTGTGGTTCTCTTTGAAGCGCATTTCAAACGCAATTACCTTCACGTTCGTGATGCAGCAAATGCGTTTATTCACGCGATCGAGAACTATTCGACCATGAAAGGACAGCCTTTTAATGTCGGGCTTTTTGATGCTAACCTTAGCAAACAAGAACTCTGTGAAGCCATTCAGCGTTACGTTCCGGAATTTCGCTTCATTCTTTCAGAGATTGGCAAAGACCCTGATCGCCGCAACTATATTGTTAGTAACGATCGCATTGAAGCGACGGGATTTAAGACGCAAGTTTCTCTCGATCGCGGTATTCAAGAACTCATCAAGGGTTATCAAATTATCCGAAGAAATCAGTTTTCTAACATTTAAAAACAATTTTTTTAGGCTATTTATTCAGAGATTTTCAACTTACTATGTACAGATTTGTTGGTTTGGACGACCAAGAGCTAATAACGCCTTTCGAGATGAGTGTAGCTGAAGAAATGTTCGAGAAAGTTATGAATTCAATTGCATATCGTTCGTCCATAGCTACTTCCCTTAAAGAAGGCGTTGATTTTCCAGATGCTTCTTGGTCTCTCACGCAACCATTTTATAAGCTTTCCCGGCAAATGTTTGAACGGAATCATTTGGATCGATTTCGCTTATACGCGAGCCAGTTTACTGGCTTTCCTTTACTCACATTTAGAGAAGAAAATATATGCCACAATTTGAATGATTCTAATGACAAAATCGATCGATTCTATAATGATACCGTTGCTGAAAAATATAGTAGCATACTCAGTGCTTTCAAGTTTTACAACGACTTACTCCCTCCATACCTAAAACTTCTTACCCCGCCCATTAAGTTTAGTGAAGTGGGTTGGTGGATAGACCATGTTTTAGTTAACCACGATACAGTAGCATACAGAGAGCGTTTGGCCATCATGTACGATTGTGGTTTGCTTAACTTAAAACACCCTCAATCTCTTTTTAACACAACCAATCCTACAATTATAGAAATTGGAGGGGGATATGGAGGGTTAGCATATTACATCGCTAAAGCTATTCCCAAAGTCAACTATATTATAGTTGATTTGCCAGAAAGTCTACTGTATTCATCAATCTACCTTTCGCTCTTATTTCCAGATAGAGATAATCAAATTGTGGATAGAAGTAATTTAGAAGAACTTATAAAGCCAGAAAAAGAATTGGGTGGGTTTAGGTTTATCCCTAATTATGAATGGGAAAATCTGGTTTTATTGAACCATAAAGCCGATCTAGTTATCAACACCTTATCAATGTCTGAGATGAGAGAAGAGCAAGTAAGAAATTACTGTAAAGGTATCGCTAAAATTTGTACCGAACAAGGAGGTGTTTTTTTTGAACAAAATCAAGACAATAGATATCTAGGGTATTTAGATGCCCAACAAGTTATTTCTCAGTATTTCCCTTACAGATATCAGCTTTGCGACAGAGAGTTACCTTATTTTCCTTTCATGCAAGGTTATCCAAACCTATATGCTCATCAAGAACAAAACGACTATTTCAGAAAACGTCCTATTGAGATAGAAAAACGAGAAAGTCCTTATACCAAAGTTCCTAGATTAGTAGAAAGTTATCAGTCTTATAATATTGTAGGATACAGAAACAATTATTTTGGTTTACCCAAAGCGATGGGTCCCATCGATTTAACGATCGCTGATGTCCGAGGACGAGAAGGGGTTATTATTGCTAAGACACTCACTGAAGTCAAACAAGAAATTTCAAGAATACCGAATTCTGAAGTGCCTAGATTAATAGAAAGTCATCAATATTACAATATTGTAGAATACAGAAACAATTATTTTGGTTTACCCAAAGCGATGGGTCCCATCGATTTAACGATTGCTGATGTCCGAGGACGAGAAGGGGTTATTATTGCTAAGACACTCATTGAAGTCAAACAAGAAATTGCCAGAGCTTTGATGGAATAAACCCCAATAAACCAGTTTTCTAATGTTTAAACTATTCCCATGATTATTACGCGCACCCCTTATCGACTGTCTTTATTTGGCGGAGGAACGGATTATAATCCTTGGTTTGAAGAACATGGTGGACTGGTTATTGCTTTAGGGATGGCATATTACTGTTATCTCACAGTTCGTTACCTGCCCCCTTTCTTTGAACATCATAGCCGTATTGTTTATTCCCAGATTGAAAATGTTGCCGAAAATCAAAAAATCACTCATCCTTCCGTTCGCGGTTGTCTGGAATATTTAAAAATTTCCAAAGGTGTAGAAATTCACCATGATGGGGATTTACCTGCGCGTTCGGGAATCGGTTCAAGTTCATCCTTTACTGTCGGTCTTCTCCATGCTCTTCATGCCCTTCAATATCGCACACCTTCTGCAAAACAACTAGCCGTAGAAGCAATCGAAGTTGAACAAATCTTATTACAAGAATCCGTTGGTATTCAAGATCAAATTATGACAGCACATGGCGGTTTTCAAGTAATTGAGATGAAGCCTAGAGGAGAATGGACAACACGCAATCTGTTAGTATCTCCCGATTATTTACAGTATTTAGAGTCTCATATTTTATTGGGTTTTAGTGGTATTCATCGCATCGCAGAACAGCACGCACGCGAGCAAGTTAACAATATTAAACAAGGCAAAACAAGAGAAGAACTTAAATCTATACATACTCTGGCACAAGAAGCGCTTAATCTTTTTTCTCGAGAAGAATCTTTGACTGCGATCGGAAAACTACTTGACAAAAGCTGGCATTTAAAACGTCGTTTAGCTAAAGGAATTTCTGCGGATTGGATGGACGATCTCTATCAAACTGCCTTGCGATCGGGTGCCTTTGGTGGTAAATTGATGGGAGCGGGTGGAGGAGGATTTTTCTTTTTTCTGGCTCCTCCAGAAAAACACGAAATAATCTGTAATGCTCTTCCTCAAATTAAAATTTGGGTACCATTTCAAATCGATTCTGCTGGTTCACGAGTTCTTTTTTCCAGTTCATCTACCAATAGGTTTAGCTACTAATCCATGAGTGATTTCGATCGCAGACTTAAAGAACATAACGATCTTGTTTCTCAACTTATCAATTTAGAAAAGCGTGGTATCCTTGAAGATGCGATCGCGCTCCTTTGTTCTGCTCTATCTTGCAAATTACCCGTACTCATTTGTGGGAATGGCGGTTCTGCTGCGGATGCACTGCATATCTCCGGCGAACTGGTGGGAATGTTTTTGCACCAAAGAAATGCTCTCAATGTCATTTGTTTAAATGCAAATGTATCGGTTTTAACAGCATGGACCAATGATTATGAATGCGATTCGGTTTTTTCTCGTCAAGTTGAGGCCCACGGTCAGCTTGGGGGAATTTGTTGGGGAATATCCACCAGTGGGAATTCTCAAAATATCGTTTGTGCCGTAAAAGTCGCTCGAGAACTGGGAATGAAAACCCTCGGTCTAACGGGAAAAGGTGGCGGAAAAATGGCTCAATACTGTGATATATTAATTGATGTTCCCTCTACAAATACCCCGAGAATTCAAGAGTTACATCTTTTATTATATCACTATATTTGTGAAAAAATTGAGATTCGTTTATGTCAATCAACCCATGTAAAAATGTTAAACTGAACATCCCTACAATTAATTTTTCTGTAAATCTCTTGTTTGCCTGATATGAATTTACCCTTAATGCGAAACAATATTCTGAGAGAAGACTTAGATGCACTGATTGCATATCTCAAACAAGACGATCCAATTTTAACTCAATCCACCAATGTCAGGGCATTTGAGGAAGAGTGGTCGGAATGGTTGGGGGTCAAATATAGTGTATTTGTGAATTCAGGATCTTCAGCTAATCTCCTAACGATGGCTGCTTTAAAACTGCGCTATCCTTCGGGTGGAGAAATTATTGTTCCTCCTCTCACATGGATCTCAGATATTGCCTCGGTATTGCAAAATGGTTTCACCCCAGTTGTTGTCGATATCGATCGCCACACTTTAGGAATGAATTGCCAGCAAGTTATTGCTAACCTGAACGAGAATACCCGGGCAGTTTTTATTACTCACGTTCAAGGTTTTGATGCCTTAACCGATGAACTATTAGAAGAACTAGATCGTCGCAAAATCATTTTAATTGAAGATGTTTGCGAGTCTCACGGTGCAACTCATCATAATAAAAAATTAGGAAATTTTGGTTGGATATCTAATTTTTCTTTTTATTACGCTCACCATATGAGTACCATAGAAGGAGGAATGATTTGTACGAACGATGAAACCGTTTATCAACAACTGCGAATGTTGCGCTCTCATGGCATGATTAGAGAAGCCAGTAGCGTCGGTCTTAAACAAGAATATCAACAAAATTATCCCGATCTCAATCCTGATTTTATTTTTGCTTTTCCCGCTTATAATGTTCGCAATACCGAACTAGGTGGAATTTTAGGTCGCAGTCAACTGAAGCGATTGGATGAAAATATTATCCGTCGCAATCACAATTTAAAGCGCTTTTTAGAGAAAATCGATCGCGATAAGTACCGCACCGATTTCAAACTAGAAGGATGTAGCAACTATGCCTTTAACTTAATCTTGAAAGAACGAGAGAGCGATCTCGTCGTTCGTCTAATGCAAAAAATGAGAGATTCTCAGATTGAGTTTCGCCGAGGGAGTTCCGGAGGAGGAAATCAATTACGCCAACCCTATCTACAAAAAATATTTTCTAACTACGATCTCAATAATTTCCCAGAAGTCGAACACATTCACTTTTATGGGTTTTATATTGGAAATTTTCCCGATTTACAAGATCGTGAAATCGATCGCCTCTGTAGTTTAATTAATTCAGTCTAACGATCGCACGCTTCCCAAAAAGATAGATTATTTATGCAAAAACCAACTTAAAAACATGGAAATATTTCAGGAGAAAATCTATCACGAAGAAAGTGTTCAGCGATATTTTGAGATTGTACGAACCTTGGTAGAATTTAATCTCAAAATTCGCTATCGAGGGTCTTTTCTGGGAATTTATTGGTCGCTTCTCAACCCTGCGATTATGACTGGCGTATATACTACAATTTTTGGAGAAGCTTTTCTCGAATATTATGACGGTTCAATGATTCGTTATATGTTGGCCGCATTTACAGGATTAGTTATCATCCATTTTTATACCACATCAACATCTCAAGCACTCTTAAGCCTTACGATCAATGGCACTTTGCTTAATAAGATAAAACTTCCCGTAGCAGCTTTTCCTCTCGCAATGATCTTTTCCCACCTCGTACAGTTTTGCATCGGTGCTTTACCATTCTTATTGATTGTCACCTTAATTATTTCCAAAAGTATTCTCAATGCGATCGCGCTACTATTTCCGATAATTGGTTTAGCAATGCTTTGTTTGGGAATTGGTTATATCATGAGTGCCTTATACGTTTTCTTTAGAGATCTTCACTATTTTTACGAAATTATTTCCTTTTTGATGTGGATAAGTACGCCAGTCTTTTATCCTCGCGATATCGTGCCACAAAACGTACAACCTATTCTCAAACTCAATCCTTTATCCTCGATTATTGCAAGCATTCGTCAGATCGTTCTCTCTGCTCAATTTCCAGATCTATTTCTGATTTTTCAATCTATACTCGCAGGCAGCATTATTTTAGTCATTGGTTGGATATTTTTTCAAATTTTAAAACCTCATTACATGGATTTAATTTAAAAATGGAATCTGTCAGACTTGAAAATGTATCGCTTTTTAGAAGAACGAAAGAAGAGTTTTCTTATACTCTCAAACAAACCTTATTTTCAATTATCGAAGGTAAATACAAACATCCTGTCAAAAAGAAAGTTTTAAACGAAATCAGTTTTAAGCTCAATGAAGGGGAGAAACTAGGGATTATTGGGTCAAACGGTGCAGGGAAATCAACTTTACTCAAAGCGATCGCAGGGATTTTACAACCCTCTTCCGGTACAGTGAGAACGAGAGGGAGCATTGCCCCTCTAATTGAGTTAGGTGCTGGCTTTAACCCAGATTTATCAGTCATTGATAATATTTTAATGTATGGCGTATTTCTCGGTTTTTCTCGGAAATATATGCGAGACAAAACTGAAGAAATTTTAGAGTTTGCCGAGCTACACGATTATAAGTATGCACCTGTTAAAAGTCTATCATCAGGAATGGCTGCTAGACTTGGATTTGCCATTGCAACCGACGTTCATCCTAATATTCTTATCTTGGATGAAGTTCTATCTGTTGGCGATGCTAGTTTTCAGGAGAAATCAAAGAAACGAATCGAGCAACTTTGGAACTCAACAAATATTACTATCTTATTAGTTTCTCACGATCTTGACTTTATTCGAGATTCTTGTACGCAAGCGATGTGGTTAGATCGAGGAAAAATCATAAACATTGGCGAACCAAACCAAATGATTGAAAATTATCTATCCTCTCTAAATCACAATATTTGAGGTTAGACTAAAGGAAACTTATCACTCAATCAAATAGGCTCTGATGTTGACAATTCAGAACAATACTCCGGACAAAATTTGGAAGCAATAACACCATAGGTCAATAGATCGGAATAGTTGAGATATAATGTAATTAAAGTGGGGTTGAGGTCAAAACTGTTCAGAGTATTGTCAGAACCTCTCTTAATCGTGTATTCTATAATTCTATCTTAGAGTTTGTGATATTTCATAATTCAATGAGCAACACTTCACCAATACTGAAATCAGAAAAACTATGATATTTGAATCAACTGAAAATATTGTTAAGGAGTTTTCCACTACAAGCTCTTTTTTATTAATTTGTTTAGTAGTAGCATTATGTCTTATTTGCATATACCAGAAATTATTAAAAAACAAAAATCGGGATAAAGAGAGTATCGAGACTTTCGTTTCTGCATTCTTCTTAATTTTGCTGACTTATAGCCCTATTATAAAATCGTATTATGTATTTCATGATGACTATTATTTATGGGCTTGGCCGAAAGGAGTTTGCTATACACATCCACAATATCTATTTCTTTTAAGTATTGGTCGTCCTATTGCTAATATTTTTCTTTGTCCCTTGCTTTCTATGATTGATAGCTTGGAAAGTGCTAATCTGGCTCGATTAATATGTATCATCTTAACTTCTATAGTTTTTTTCATTATCAATAGATTTCTAATATATCTAAAATTTAATAAACTTTTTTCTTATTCGATCGCATTAATAATTGTTACAAGTTTTTCTTTTCAAGTTTACAATGCTTGGATTATGGCATCCTATATGCTAATTGGAATTATTTTCTCGATGTTCTCGATTTTTCTTGCTGTAAAATTGATAGAAGCTATAAAAAAGAAAGAAAAATACTTATTAAATCAAGGAGCAATTAAGATAAAAAAATTATTCTATAATGCAAGATTTAGCTCATTTTACATATTATCTATTATTCTCTACATACTAACTCTTGCAACATATCAACCTTCTGCTGGTTTTTTTACATGTTTTGCTGCTATTTATATTCTTAAAGACAAGGAAATAAGATTTACATATTTACGATTGATAGGGATCGTAGTTGGAAGTATATTTTTTGTTTCAAATTTCCTCTATTTTTCGATTTTAAGAGCTTTATTGTTACTATTTTCTTATGATGATTTTATCTCATCTTACGATCCTCGTATCCTGAGATTTGTCTTCGATCCATCTTTTATAGTTGATAGATTAATCTGGTTTTTCAAAGTGCCTTTTTTGAACTCAGTAAACATTCTGAATATAGAAAGTAACTTTCTTTCAGCGATCTTTGTAATTGTATTAGGAGTGAGTTTTATTATCTTATATTTAGAAGACATAAAATATATTTCTGTTTTCAAAAACAAGATTTTGCTTATTGTATATAAATATCTTATTGTTGCTATCTTTATCCCTCTGTCTTATCTATCTGTTTTAGTTAGTAACAATTCAGAGATAAACTATAGAACAATAGCTCCTTTAAGTGTTTTTTGTTTTGTTACTATATTGATTGGACTAGAAACTTTTTTGATAAGTATTCTGTCTAATTCCAAAATTTCCAGATATTTTAAGAATTTATCCAGTAATATATTATTATTCTATTTTCTATCTTTTTTCTGTATGTTTAATCTTCTTAGTGCAAACTTTTATCTTCAAACTTTTGTACGCAATCATTCCTTAGAAATTCATTATTTAAAAGGGCAAATAAATTCAGTTCCTATAGAACATATAAGGCAGATAATGATTGTAACTCCAATGGATAGTTCAATTATTGCAAATTCAATTCATGACTTAAATTATCTCTCTTCTTCATATCCAGGGAATATTAATCAAATGCTAACGGCTGCCTTTACAGAGATATCTATTCTAAAGCAACTGGAACAAATAAAAATCGTTGTATCTCATCACGGTAATAAGAATATTATTCAAGAAGGAAATAGACAAGACTTCAGAGAAATTCAATTAATCCAAGAAGGTTATAAAGGCTTTAATATTATAAAAGTTGATAATTTTTTCTATGCGATTTTACAAGGAGAAGGAGAATTCAGTATTGAACGCATTCAGAGCAAAGATTATTCAATTTTCTTTATCGCAGATAAGCAATCTAATATTCTAGAGAAAATTGACCAATATCTAGAAGCCAACGATCGATTTAAAATAATATTAGGTGATGAAAGCTACAGAGAATTCAATGATATAGAAAGAAAAAAACAGTTAAGAAATGAAGAGCTAATTATAGATATGAATAAAATCGGATTGTTCTAACCTGTGTTTTGTCATTTCTCTGAAATTATTCTAGGTAGTTCAAATATATACTTCAGCATTTCTGTTCGTTGAATGATAATCTTATCTCAACTATAATATTTCAAGAATTTACTGTTCGAGTAGCTAAATTAAAGAAAATTTAATTATGAAAATTCGTGAAATTTTATGGCTTATTCCCGATCGCCAGAACTATCTCTTTCTATCTTACTCGAAAGCACTACAGCAATTAAATTGCCAAGTCACTTTATTTGACCATACAGAGCAATTGTTAGAGTTAGGCATTGATGAGATGTACGATCGGATTCTCAAGTATATTTCGAGACTCGATCGCGAATCCAGTTTAGTTATTGCTTCATTCTACCATTACTCTATGGCATTAACTCCCGAGTTTTTAAAGAAAATATCCGAAAAAATTGGCCTAGTTATCTGGAGTTTTGATGATGAAATATACAGCACCTCACAAACTTTTTATCAAGCACAATCCGCTCATGCTATTATCACTACTGATTTTTATGGACGGGGAATATTTGAACAATTAGATATTCCCACTTTCTTTTTTCCTGCACCAACAATCGATCTGACCATTTTACCTCCTATTAAAGACAAAAAAATAGATATTGCTTTTGTGGGAGATTGTCATAAATCTAATCGTCGCCAATACTTAAATACTTTGAGAGAAGCAGGTTTTAGCGTTGAAATATTTGGTCGCGGCTCAAAAAATGGTTTTATTTCCAGACAGAAGATGAGAGAAGTTTTTGCCAACTCAAAAATATGCTTGAATTTTACTGGCTCTAGTATTCCCAATTCGATCGCTCAATTAGAGCCTTGGCGACAACATATTCATCAATTGAAAGGTCGTCCCTTTGAAATCTGTGCTTTAGGTTCATTTTGCTTAACAGAATGGGTTCCTCATCTGGAACAATGTTTTTCTATCGGACGAGAAGTTGATTGTTTTTGCGATCTTGAAGAGTTGTTAGAAAAAGCTAGATTTTATCTAACTAATGATACCATTCGAGAAGAAATGGCAAAAGCAGCTTATGAAAAAGTGAATCGCGATGTCTTGTCTTTGAAGTCATTGGAGCGAGTATTTCTCGATCTGGAGATGCAACTTTTAGGAAACAAATTATTTGTGCAAAAGAAAGAAATTGTTCGCAGCGACTACTTTCGATTTTTAGAGGTTTTCTTTGCAATTTTAATGGCAATTAAAATGATACAAAATAATAACCTGAGATTGGCAATAAATTTACTCAAACGGTTCAATATTTTTGGTTTCAACAATCGTCATGTCTATCACTTAACTCGGACATTTTTTACTCTCGTAAAAATGATTTATCGAAAAATAATTAATCAAACGGATGGATCGATCCTTTAAGTTAATGAGGTGTAAAAAAAGATTCAGCCGAGACGATACGGCTGAAGTCGAACTATGCGAGCGATCGCAGTCCACTAGTAAATTGAGATAATTACTTAGCGGCAAGATTGCTCTTGTTGGTGAATACAAAAGTTTCAGAATAACCTCACGATCGCGCCAGTTTTCAAGATGCTTCAACTAAACCACCTCATCGGGATCGACTCCTAAGTCTCGCAGTCTTGCAGCGAGGCGATCGGCACGTTGTTGTGGGAGCAGGTCAGTTTTGTAAGAACAAATATATTGAAAAGCTACAAAGCATTAT
>NZ_JCAMRX010000091.1:0-13048 GCF_059821285.1 Spirulina sp. LEGE 11439 | reverse complement strand
ACTGGTGACTGGTGACTGGTGACTGGTGACTGGTGACTGGTGACTGGTGACTGTTTCCCACTCCCTGATAAAATAAAAATCCCCTCAATGCAGCATAAGTTCTCCAACTTTGTTACTGTGGGGATACGAAAAATTGCTGTCAATCTCAATTTTAAGGGTTAGGGAGAGCGAGTCGTGAATACAATTTTCACCAAACTAAAAGACTTTGTAGGCCTCAACGAATCCGAGGAATACGAGTATTATGAAGAAGATATGGATGGCAATGACTATCAAAATCTCTACCAGCAAGAAAATGCGACCGTAGTAGAAGAAGAACGTCAACGCCCTCGTCGCAATCGGGAAAGAATCCCAGTAACACCACCAGAAACAGGAATGGCGGCAACAACGCCGAGGAGTAACGTGATTGGAATGCCCGGAACCGCTAATGGAATTTCAGAAGTTGTGGTCATTGAACCCCGCTCTTTTGAAGAAATGCCGCAAGTGATTCAAGCCTTGCGGGAACGCAAATCCGTGGTTTTAAATTTAACCGTCATCGACCCCGATGAAGCCCAACGTGCCGTTGATTTCGTCGCCGGGGGAACTTATGCGATCGACGGTCATCAAGAGCGCATCGGTGAAAGTATTTTCCTCTTTACTCCCAGTTGCGTCCAAGTGAGTACTCAGTCGGGAATCGTTCAGGAAATGGCCGCCGCAACGATGAATGCGGCCCGTCCCCAAGCAGCCCCTCCGAGTCCAGCATGGACTCTCGATCCTAACCGTTTGGCTCAATAGTTAGGCTTAATTTTGCTTTCGGAGTCAGTCCAATCTCTGGGAACGGTTGCTTTTCTTGATGCCCGTTCCTTGTTCCCTTTCAATTAAAAAGAGTGTCAGTTCAATTTGGTATTATTGGCGGCGGGGTAATGGGAGAAGCTCTCTTATCTCGCCTTCTCGTTCAAAATCTTTATACCCCCGATGCAGTTGTCGTTAGCGATCCTCTACAGCAACGGCGAGCTTATTTACGCAAAACCTACGGGGTTGAAGTCACCGAAAATAATCAAGCTGTTTTTGCAGCGAATACAGTTTTATTGGCAATTAAGCCCCAAATTCTCGATCGCGTGGCCTCGGGACTCTCCTCAGCCAAACAAGTACCGGGAACACTGATCCTTTCCATTTTGGCGGGAGTGCCGTTAAAACGCATGGAGACAGCTTTTCCCAACTGTACGGTCATTCGTGCCATGCCCAATACTCCGGCGACAGTGGGGGCAGGAATGACGGCGATCGCACCGGGTTCTCAAGTCTCTCCGGCACAGATCGAGCAAGCCAAGACTATTTTTGCCACCGTGGGAGAGGTGGTTGAGGTGCCAGAATCTCTCATGGATGCGGTCACGGGACTTTCGGGATCGGGTCCGGCTTTTGTGGCTTTGTTGGTGGAAGCGTTGTCAGATGGGGGGGTTGCCTCGGGGTTGCCTCGGGCGATCGCGTCGCAATTGGCAGTACAAACCGTGTTAGGGACGGCAAAGCTATTGCAAGAAACAGATCTGCATCCCGCACAACTCAAAGATCGCGTCACCAGTCCGGGAGGCACCACTATTGCGGGGGTGACAGCATTGGAAAATGGCGGATTTCGGGCGGCTGCGATCGCAGCAGTCAAGGCAGCTTGCGATCGGTCTCGGGAATTAGGTCAATAAGAGAATGAAGAATAATAAGAGAGCGCGATCGCTTGACTAAATTAGGTATCACCTTATTATTCTCTCTCCCTTTTATGATTGACTCAGACTCAGAACTCAATCCTTTAGTTGCCGAACTTCAGCAATTGGGAATCAAACACGATCCAGAGGCGATCGTTTGCATTGCTAAACAAGCGGATGGAAAAATTATCTTTTTAGAAATTGGCGATCGCAGTCGCGGTTTGCAACATATTCTAGAGAAGGCAGAGCAATTTGTTAGTATTGGGATTAGCGCAGAAGAAATTCCCGATGCCATTATAACTGCTCTCACTCAAAGGCAAATCATCGGCTATCAAGGCAAAAAGCATCGTCACCCTAGACCTATTTATGAATTTAGATTTAAGGATGAAATCAAGTATATTTCAGTGACAGTTGCAAGTAATGGATACATTGTCGGCGCAAATCCTCGAACTCAACCCAATTGATTGACAGCAAATATAGGAGGTTTGCATGGTTAAGAAAATAAAATTAATGGCAGATTATGGTTGCGATCCTCTCTGGTGGGACGAGTCGGATATTGTTGGAGATATTGCACCGGAAATTTTACCTTTAACTGAAGAAACCATTCAACGCTTACATCAATGGGCGAAGTGTTATGATGAGACTTTAGATTGGGACGATCCTGCAAATTCTCTCGGTTTTCAGAATGAAGAAGACGCACGAGATTTTGAGGAGGAAGGACTAACTTTATGGCAGCAAATTCAGCAAGAACTTTCACCAAATTATGAGGTTAGTTATTTTAGCGAAAAATCAGGGAAAGTTTTTTATAAACCCAACAAAATAGAAATTTTACAATAAAAATACAATAAAAAATAAATGGCTAGAAAATCACCCTCAACTCAAACTATTAAAAAATTATTTGCTTTGTCGGGAAATCAATGTGCTTTTCCTGAATGTCAAGAAAAAATATGCGATGACAGTGGAGCAGTTTTAGGAGAAGTTTGCCATATTGAAGCGGCAAATGAGGGAGGAGAGCGTTATAATCCAAGGCAAACAGATGAAGAACGAGCTAGTTTTGATAATTTGATTTTATTGTGTCATAAACATCATACCATTACTGACGATGAAATAGTGTATACAGTAGAAAAGTTGCAACAAATGAAACAAGAACATGAACAAAAATTTTTAGAACATCAATATCAAGTTTCAGATCGCGTTGTTACTGAAATGACAAAGCGACTTGAAAATCTTGAAAACAAAATAGAATATCTCGAAAAAGATACAAAATTGATGTGCTATGAACTATTTGAGAAGAATTTTTTAAGATTGCAAGGAGTAGCTGAAAATATAGCTAGAAAAAATATAGAAGATTTTACAAACAACTTTTGGCAAACTCTTAACCTATTTTCAGCTACTAAAGAGGAAATTGAGAAATTTTCCGATCCAGACGTACAGTATAATTTATCGAAAGCAATCAGAATCGCAGCTTGTAAAGGAGACGAGACTACAAACAACTTATTATCCAGCATATTAGTCAAGAGAATCAAAGAAAATGACGATCTACAAAAAATCATCTGCAATCAAGCCATTGAAAAGGCTGAATGGTTGACGGTCAATGAGCTAAAAGTCATTACACTTCGATTTTTTATGTACGAGTATTTACACGAAATTTCAATTTCATCTTGGGAAGAATTTCATGATTATCTAGAAAAATATGTAAAACCTTTTTTAAGTTGCGCGAGAACTCAAATAGTATATCGGCAAATTGAATCCTGCAATTGTGGAAATTTCAATATGACTTTTTGCCGTCCTCGATATTATAGTATAATTAATAATTTACATCCTTCGTTGTTTAAAAATTATTCGGATATTTATGAGAATTTTGATAATCCAATAATAGAGAAAGAATTTAAAGAAAAACTAGATTTTGCAGATAATTTAATGAATATTTGGAGAGAAGAAGGTTTAGGCAATCTAGACTTAACTTCAGTTGGAATTACACTCGCTATTTCGTTTTACAGAGTTTACAAAAGCTCTCTCATAAGCAATGAAATTTTAGATATAGTCCCTCTAAACTCAGAAATTAAGCCTATACCTGGTGCACTCGGTGCTGGTGTACGCAAATTCTCATTGTTAACTTAAATTAATGTCTCTTCGTTTGCCTCAATTTTAACAACGATCGCAGGAGAATGAACATCGATCGCCCATTTCTCATCGATATAGCGAAAACTGGAGTCAAAAATCAGAGTGAGTGTTGCGATCGCAACTTCTCCTATTTCTATATTCTTGCGATCGATCTGACATTAAATTGAATAAGAGAATTCTTTGACTTTAGCTTCGGGAATGCGATCGCCAAACTCTTTTGCGGTTTCGATCCATAATTCCATTGCTTCTTGAATATTAGTTAAGGCAATTTCCCGAGTTTGACCGTGTGCCATACAGCCCGGTAATTCAGGAACATTGGCAACAAAAACTCTATCCTCTTGACTCCAATAAATATTGACCTCATATTTCAGCATCATCCACTCCTAGATCGTATTTAATAATAATAGCGCGAACTTGACGAACTTGATAGGCTTTTGCCTTACTCCCGTCAGCTTGTAGATTGGGTTTTTCTTCGATGTTTTCCTTTCTAAAAATGTGGTGTCCGCCCTTAATTCGTTCCTCAAATCCCAAGCGTTTTAAAAGTTGACACAATTCATTAAAAGAAATATTTGCATCCGAGCTACCCTCTACAATTCGCAGGAGAAGTTTTTCATATTTGCCCATATTGTAACTCCGTTGAGAACAATAGACGGGCAAGTTTGCCCGCCTGTTTGTTTAACCGCCACTGCGTAATTTATCCAAAACGCTGCGATCTTCCAAGGTAGACGTATCTCCCGCCACCTCTTGACCCGCCGCCAAATTCCGCAATAAACGACGCATGATTTTACCCGATCGCGTTTTGGGCAGAACATCGCTAAAACGAATATCTCCGGGTCGCGCGATCGCACCAATTTCCTGCACGACGTGCTGCATCAACTCACTTTTGAGGTCATCTGTTCCCTCATAATCTCCCTCTAAAGTGACAAAGGCAAACACCTCTTCTCCCTTCACTTCATTGGGTCGTCCCACCACTGCCGCCTCAGCCACCGATGGATGAGACACTAAAGCAGACTCCACCTCCATCGTCCCCAAACGGTGTCCGGAGACATTCATGACATCATCCACGCGACCCATGACCCAGAAATAGCCATCGGGATCTCGCCTCGCCCCATCCCCAGCAAAATAGAAATGCTGTCCATCTTTGGGTTTAATATGTTCCCAATAGGTGCGACGAAACCGCGCTTCATCTCCATACACCGTGCGGATCATACTCGGCCAAGGTTGTTTGACAACCAAATATCCTCCTTCATTTTCTCCCACAGGGTTGCCATCGAGATCGACAACATCAGCAACGATACCGGGAAACGGAAACGTCGCCGATCCGGGTTTGGTGGAGGTTGCACCGGGAAGAGGTGTTAACATGAAACCCCCTGTTTCCGTTTGCCACCAAGTATCGACAATGGGGCATTTTTCCCCACCAATAACTCGGTGATACCACATCCATGCCTCGGGGTTAATGGGTTCGCCAACGGTGCCGAGAATGCGGAGAGAGGAGAGATCTCGTGCGTTGGGTAAATCTTCCCCCATCTTAATGAACGCCCGGATCGCCGTCGGTGCCGTGTAAAAAATGGTCACGCCGTATTTTTCCACCACATCCCAGAGACAGCCGGGGTTAGAAGCACGAGGCGCACCTTCATACATTAAACTGGTGGCACCGTTGGAGAGAGGTCCGTAAACAATGTAACTGTGTCCCGTGATCCAACCCACATCCGCCGTACACCAATAAACATCCGTATCCTTGAGATCGAACGTCCATTTTGTCGTCATGTGAGTGTAGAGATTGTAACCTCCCGTTGTATGCACGACTCCTTTCGGCTTGCCCGTAGTGCCGCTTGTGTAGAGAATGAAGAGCATATCTTCGCTGTCCATCGGTTCGGCAGGACAGTTGGCAGATGCGTCCTTTTCGAGATCGTGCCACCAATGGTCGCGTCCGTCTTCCATGTGGATCGCGGCTTTGGTACGCTGCACCACGAGGACATTTTCGACGCTGGGAACGCTATTTTCGGCGAGGGCTTCATCAACGGCAGGTTTTAAAGGAATAATTTTATCTTTGCGAAAACCGCCATCGGCAGTTACGACTAATTTTGCTTCTGCATCTAATAGGCGCGTTTTCAAGGCTTCTGCACTAAAGCCGCCAAAAATGACGCTATGGGGCGCACCGATGCGAGTACAAGCTAACATGGCGATCGCGGCTTCAGGGATCATGGGCATATAAATACCCACGCGATCGCCTTTTTTCACCCCTAACTGTTTGAAGACATTGGCCATCTTGCAGACTTCCCGATGCAGTTGGGCATAAGTCAGCGTGCAACTATCTCCGGGTTCCCCTTCCCAAATGAGGGCGGCTTTGTTTTTGCGCCACGTGGTCAGATGCCGGTCTAAACAGTTATAGGACAAGTTTAATTTGCCGTTGACAAACCATTTCGCCGAGGGAGGTTTCCAGTCGAGGACTTTATCCCACTTCTCAAACCAGTGCAGTTCTGTTTCCGCCAGTTCTCCCCAAAAGCCTTCGGGATCCGTTGCCGCTTTATCATAAAGTTCTTTATATTTTTCCATGCTGCTGATGGTTGCATTGGCTGCAAAATCTGCAGGAGGAGGAAAGGTGCGATGCTCTTGTAGGATTGATTCTATGGTTGCTTCGGACATGGGTATTTGTGGCTAAATTGACTGTTTTTTACCATACTCCTCAAGGGAACGCGCAAATCGCAATTGTTGTTTTTCTTTAAAATTCGAGGGCGATCGGGATGAGGAAATGTTAAAAAGCATGTTAAAAATATTGACGCAATTGTTTCCAAATTTCTCGCCACCAAATCCGATATCGGGGTAAACGTTCGACCGCAATAGACGCATCGGCTTCAGAATTGGGAGAAAGGAAGCGATCGCGGTTATCAAAGGTTGCTCTCACTCGCATGAGTTGTTTTTGCCCTGATTCATCACTATCAAATAAAGGTTCGATATCTTTAATCAAACTATTAAAGGAATCAAGTTCAATTTCTCGAGGTTTCAATTTTACCGGTAATTCGCGTTTGCCAAAAAACTGTTTAACTAAACCGGCATCCCCTTGGGTAATCTCAATCGTCGCGACCATTTCTTCAAGATTGGCAACGACAAGAACGGGTTTATCTTCGGTTATTTTTTGACCGAGCTTTTGCGGTAAATCCGGCGTAATAATTGTTCCGGTTAGGGGGGATTTAATTAAAGTATTTTTTTGATGTCGTGCTTCTAGTTTTTTCACTTCAGTATCTAAAGTTTTAACAATCGGGGTTAAACTTTTTACCGCCATTTTAGCGGCGGCTAGTTTTTGCTGAAGAGGTTCTAAATTGGTGATTTGAACGAGTAACTCATCTTGACGATCTTGGAGGCGTTCTTGACGATTTTCTTGCAGGAATTCCAGTTCGGCAGATTTAGCCCTAATTTGATGTTGGATTTCTAAAGCAAGTTGATCTTGTTGTTGAATTTGAGCCTGTAAGGTCACTTGACGAGATTGGAGATCGGTCAATTCTTTCGTTAAAGAAAGACGAGACACTGCTCCATCTCTTCTCAATTGTCTCATGGCATCGGTATCGTATTCTTGGGCGATTTGTTGTACTCCTTTTAGTTGCTCGATCAGTTTTATTCGCTCGCTTCTAATACTGGTGAGTCGCGTGGCAACTGCATTAATTTCTTGGATTAATTTACGAATTTCTGGGGCATTACCACCGCGATTGAATTTACTGCGATAATCTTCCTCGCGACGATAAGCAATAACGGTTCTTTTTTGCTCTCGGGCGAGTTCGGCGGCGAGGATGGTAATTTGAATTTTATTGGCTTCTAATTGTGCCTGTTTTTCTTGTAGTTGTGCCTTTTTTTGCGTGATTTCTGTTTCCAATGCGATCGCTTCTACATCGGCAAGGGGTTGATCTTTTTCGACATCTTCCCCATAGCGTACCCAAAATTTTGTGACTTTTCCGGGAAAATCGAGAAAAATATTTCTGATTTGTTCTTCATGGGGTTCAAAATAAGCCACTCCTTTGACATAAATCGTGGCGGGAGAGAGAATATACCATCCTCCTACCGTTAATATTATCGCGATCGCCCCGAGACGAAACCAATTGCGATCGCGCGGGATTTCTGCGGGAGGGTTTGTCGGTTGAGGTGCTTTCTGGGGTTGAGAAAGAGGAGGGGATTGTTTTGGGGGAATATTATGGGGAGGAACGGCTTTAAGAGAGGGACGAGGAGAAGATGACATAATCGTATTGAGTAATTTAAAACTAGATTAACGAGAAGATGAAAAGCATTTTGAAAATAGCCAATAGACAATTCCGACTAAAAGAATCGTTTGGGTAATTTGCGGAAGATTCTCCAAACACCATTGCAGAACGCGCAGGATTAAAAAGCCAAAGATAAACCAAAGATAAACAATGCTTAATGGTCCGTAAAGTGCTAAAATCCAGCGCGTCTTCTTGGGTTCTTGGAGTGGTTTTCTCGTGAGGAGATTGAGATAAAAAGCTCGCGATCGCGATCGTAAATTAAGGATTCCGGTTAAAGCAACTAGAAAATAATACCCATCAAATTTAGCAAGGGGATTTAAATTAATCGCAAGGGTAAAAAGTGCAGAAATTAACAATAGATAACTGGTTGTTTGTAGGGTACTACCCGGAATCGCAAGATTCCAAATCGTCAGGGCGATCGCGGCGATGGTTAACTGCATGAGAACTCCTGCACCAACCACGAGCAAATGCTTGCCTCGGGAAAGTCGATAAGAGTCAGTTGTATTCGTATAAGCGGCTGGAAATAACATCATCAATAATAGTCCTATTTCCGGTACAGTACCGCCAAAATGTTTCAATGTAAAAGCGTGACCCAGTTCGTGTATAACAACTACAAAAAGTGCGAGAAAAATGAAAGGGAGAATGAGAGAATGACTGTAAGACTGCCAAAGTTTTGCCCCTGCATAAGCAATTTCTAAGCGTTGATTCCAACCGATAACCGCACAACTGGTGAGAAATAGACTCAAACAAAATCCGGCGGCATTTGTCCATATCCAACGCAGGCGATCGATGTGATGATTTAAAAAAGTATCGGGGTCAAATAAGGGGATTTGCAGATAAAGCAATTGTAAAGGATTGAGAGAAAAGCCACTCTTTTTAGGAGGATCGATGCCGGCTAGCATTCCTGTTGCTGCGAGGATTTGCCGTTGTTGTTGTAATTGTTGATTAGGATAATTGTTTTGATGCCTAACAGTTTCGAGAGGAAATTGTTGTAAGAGTTGGATGGCTTGGTAACAATGCTGGTTAAAGAAAAGATAAACTAAATTGGGGATTTTTCTCTGGATCAGACCCCATTTGGGGGTACCGTTGGGATTTCGTAATAACCAATAGCCAGCAGGATGTTCGATCCATTCGACTTCTGGTTTTAAGGTAATATAAGGTTGAACAATATTTTCCGTGAGTATTCCTTCATCGAGAAGGCGAGCGATTAAGCGATCGACAAAAGCAGAGGAAATCTGGGGATATTTTTGCTGACAGCGTTTTTTGATTTGAGGGACGGTAAATTTCCCGGTAAAATGCCCGATCGCATAGTTTTCTTCAGGAGATAGGGGAATTTCGTGAGGAGTTGATGTTGATTTGAGTAAGTGTTGTTTGTCTTCTTTCCGTTGTACGAGTTTCCAATAGTCCCGCAGATCCGGACAAAGGTGCAAATCTGAGTTTTGAGCGGGTGAAGTCATGGCGATCGCGTTGAAACTTTGAGGTTCTGTAGTCTCCTCTGGCGATCGATTCTCTTTTTATGCACTGAATAGAGAATTATTTACAAAACTTTACAAAAAAGGAGTGAGACCTATTCGATCGAGATACTTGGCGATCGCATTTTTGTCTTGTTTCTAAGTTATGCGATCGCAAATCTCTGTTCCTGATTATCGATTACCTAAATCCATATGTTTTTCGATAAAATTCGTATACACTTCTCCGGCCAAAAATGCCGGAGAATTGAGAATTTTGGCATGAAAATCAATGGTCGTAGGAATTCCTGCGATCGCGCATTCTTGTAAAGCCCGTTTCATGCGACGAATTGCCGTATCTCGATTCGGTCCCCATACAATTAACTTTCCGATTAACGAATCATAATAAGGTGGGATTTCATAATCTGTATACACATGAGAATCGATTCGTACTCCGGGACCACCGGGGGGCAAATAAGCACTAATTCGTCCGGGATGGGGACGGAAATTATGGGTCGGATCTTCCGCATTAATACGACATTCGATCGCATGGCCTCTTAACTCAATATCCTCTTGTTTAACCTGTAACTTTTCCCCTTGAGCAATGCGAATTTGTTCGGTAATTAAATCCAATCCCGTCACCATTTCCGTTACCGGATGTTCCACCTGAATGCGGGTATTCATCTCCATAAAATAGAAATTTCCGCCCCGATCCATTAAAAATTCTACCGTCCCCGCACCAATATAATCGATGGATTTGGCAGCATTCACCGCCGCTTCTCCCATTTTTTCTCGCAATTCGGGAGTGAGTGCGGGACTGGGAGATTCTTCTAGTAGCTTTTGGTGGCGGCGCTGAATGGAACAATCGCGCTCTCCTAAGTGAACGACGTTGCCATAAGAATCCGCTAAAATTTGGATTTCTACGTGACGGGGACAATCTAGGAACTTCTCCAAATAAATTCCCCCATTGCCAAATGCCGCCTCAGCTTCCCCTTGAGCCGCTTGAAAGAGACGCACTAAATCCCCTTCATCTCGTACCAAGCGCATTCCTCGTCCGCCGCCCCCCGCCGTCGCTTTGAGAATTACGGGATAGCCAATTTTTTTCGCTAAAGAGAGAGCTTCTCTTTCGTTGGCCAATAATCCCTCACTACCCGGTAACGTGGGGACCTGCGCCCCTTGCATTGTCTTTTTCGCCGTTGATTTGTCCCCCATCGCCAACATCGCATCGGGAGTCGGTCCGATAAAAGCAATTTTATGATCCGCGCAAATTTCTGCAAAGCGGGCATTTTCTGCTAAGAACCCATAACCGGGATGGATCGCCGTCGCATCATGCGTTAAAGCCGCCGAAATAATATTAGGAATATTGAGATAACTTTTGTTACTGGGAGGTTGACCGATACAAACGCTTTCATCTGCTAACTGAACGTGTAGGGCTTGGCGATCGATCGTTGAATGAACGGCAACGGTCGCAATGCCTAATTCTTTGCAACTGCGGAGGATTCGTAAAGCGATTTCCCCTCGATTGGCAATAAGTATCTTTGAAAACTGCATTTTGTTTGGGTAATGGGTAATCGGTAATGGGTAATAGGTGATAGGTTATGAGGAAAGATAAATTATCGCGGTTCACGAACCCGAAACCCCAAAACCGAAAGAAATTACAATTCGGGATCGAGATTGTCTTGGTTTTCTCGGTAGCGCTCGGATAATTCCGTGGGAGGGCGATCGCTACTCCATGCCCACCAAACTCGATCGCACTCGCATTGGTAGAACTCTTGCCATTTGCGGTGATACTCTTCATCAATGGCTGGGGCGCGGCGATTGATCCAAACGCGCTGGGATTGGTAGTTGGACGCACCGCAATGAGGACAGAAAAATTGCAGGGCGTGGGTGGCACTTTGGGTCCACTGAGGGGGAACGGGATCGAAGGCTTCCATAACTTCGGCGATCGCGGGTTGCTTTATCTCTAGCTTATCAGGGGAGGGATTCTTCGCTTGCATCCGGCCGAACTCCTGATATTATTGGCATGAACGAAAGCTAAGGGAAGCAACTTTAACATCTAAAAGGGGAAAATCCCGTGGATCCAATCCTCAACATTATTTCATTTTTCGGTATCTTTGGGCTGTGCGCGATCGCTTGGCTGGGGTCGGAAAACCGCCGGGTCATTCCTTGGAATGTCCTCGTTTTCGGCATCGGACTGCAACTCGTTATCGGTCTCTTTGTCTTTGTCGTCGGTTCTCAAGCCGTTGAAATTATCAATAATCTCCTCAATCCAGTTTTGGACGCTTCAGAAGCTGGCGCAAGATTTTTATTTGGTGGGAACAAGTCCATTATCGTTCCCAATCCCAGTCTCACTGTCGGTCCGGGTCCGGCGGGCCGCTGGCTCGCCCGAGCGATCGGGGATGCTTATGTGGGCATACCGGGCGATCGTCTCGGTCCTGACAATCTCAGTGTTGGCTACATCCTTGCCTTTCGCGCCTTACCTCAAGTCATTTTCTTTGCGGGGTTAGTCAGCCTGCTCTATCGCCTCAATGTTATTCAACCCATCGTCAAGGTTTTTGCTTGGATATTTCAACGGACGATGAAAATTAGCGGCGCGGAATCCCTCTCGGGGGCGGCTAATATTTTTGTCGGTATCGAGTCGGCATTAGCAGTTAAGCCCTTTTTACCGAAGATGACCCGCAGCGAACTCTGCGCGATTTTAACCAGTTGCTTCGGTTCGATCGCTTCTTCAGTGCTGGCCCTTTATGCCGGACTATTAAGACCGACATTTCCCACCATTACCGGTCATTTAGTCTCTGCTTCCATCCTCACCATTCCCGCTTGTTTTGTCATTTCCAAACTTCTCGTCCCGGAAACCGGAGAACCGGAAACCATGGGAACGATTCCTGAAGAGGTAGAAGATGAATCAATTCCCAAACTCAATCCTGTCGATAGCTTAATTGTTGGCGCATTGGACGGGGTAAAAATGGCCGTAGCGATCGCGGCCGTTTTAATTGCGATTCTGGGCTTATTAGAGTTGGTTGATATCGCGTTTGGCAGTTTATCGGCTTTGAGCGAGAGTGAATACACCCTCTTAAAACCTATCGGACAACTCTTTCAGCTTGTCACTATTCCCAACATCCTTGGGGTTTTATTCTTTCCCTTGACGGCTTTAACAGGGGTTTCTCTCGATCCCAACGAACTCTGGCAAGCCTCTTCTCTGATTGGGCGGCGGCTGTTTGAAACCAGTATTCCCCCTTATCTTGCCCTAGGACAGCTTTCCGCAAGCGGAGCGCTCAATCCTCGCACCCTGATTATTGTCAGTTACGTTCTTTGTGGCTTTGCCCATTTTGCCTCTTACGGCATCTTTGTCGGCGGACTCTCGGCTTTGGTTCCCGAACGGCGTGGCGAGGTCTCAGCCCTTGGTTTTAAGGCACTCTGGGGGGCAACGTTAGCCACTTTGATGACTGGAGCCGTGGCGGGAGTTTTCTATTTTGGCCAGGCCAGCGCCCTCGGACTTTAGTTTCAGTCACCAGTCACCAGTCACCAGTCACCAGTCACCAGTCACCAGTCACCAGTC